>NZ_CALIWN010000023.1:0-8142 GCF_938046485.1 uncultured Aggregatibacter sp.
TAAACAAGCCGGTGTGGATGTGGTTATCATCGCAAAATTCGACCGCACTTTTGCCAATTTGCCTGCGCAACAATTTATTGAAGATTGGTTGGTACGCAAATTAAACGTGAGGTTTTTAAGCATTGGCGATGATTTTAAATTTGGTGCCAAACGCCAAGGCAATTTTGCGCTGTTGCAACAAGCCGGTGAAAAGTTTGGTTTTATCGTCGAAGATAACCGTAGCTTTTGCTTAGATGAGTTGCGAATCAGTAGTACAGCGATTCGCGAAGCGTTAGCCAATGATGATTTAACGTTAGCGGAAAAATTACTTGGGCGTCCTTATCGTATTTTAGGCCGCGTGATTCATGGCAATCAGCTTGGTCGCACCATCGGCTTTCCTACTGCGAACATTCGCTTGCATCGTCAGGTGAATCCGGCGAAAGGGGTTTACGCGGTTAAAGTGCGGTTAAAATCCGGCGCGTTTTTTAATGGGGTCGCGAACATCGGCACCCGTCCGACCATCAACGGTGTGAATCAATTATTAGAGGCGCATTTATTTGATTTTCAAGGCGATCTTTATGGTCAATGGTTGGATGTAGAACTCTGTCATAAAATCCGCAATGAAATGAAATTTCCCTCTTTTGACGATTTAAAAGCACAAATTGCGCAGGATGTAGAAACGGCGAAAAACGTTTTCAAAACTGACCGCACTTTATAGAACACAAATTTTAATTTTTACATAACACTGGAATATAAAATGACTGATTATAAAAATACCCTTAACCTCCCTGAAACGGGCTTTCCAATGCGTGGCGATTTAGCCAAGCGCGAGCCTGTGATGTTGAAAAACTGGTATGAGAAAAATCTCTATCAAAAAATTCGTGAAACTTCAAAAGGCAAAAAATCCTTTATTTTGCATGATGGCCCTCCGTATGCGAACGGCAATATTCATATCGGTCACGCCGTGAATAAAATTCTGAAAGATATTATTGTTAAATCCAAAACTGCACTAGGTTTTGACTCGCCTTATATCCCTGGATGGGACTGTCATGGCTTGCCAATTGAATTAAAAGTAGAAGGTTTGGTAGGTAAACCAAACGAGAAAGTGACTGCAGCTGAATTCCGCCAAAAATGCCGAGAATATGCGGCAGAACAAGTAGAAGGGCAGAAAAAAGATTTTATCCGTTTAGGTGTGTTAGGTGATTGGGATAATCCTTATTTAACGATGAACTTCAACACTGAAGCAAACATCATCCGCACACTCGGTAAAGTGATTGCGAATGGCCATTTATACAAAGGTTCAAAACCGGTGCACTGGTGTTTGGATTGTGGTTCTTCTTTAGCAGAAGCTGAAGTGGAATACGAAGACAAAGTTTCTCCATCTATCTATGTTCGTTTCCCAGCAGTAAGTGCGGTTGAAATTGAAGAGAAATTTAACGCAGTAGGCAAAGGCCATGGCAAATTATCTGCGGTGATTTGGACCACCACACCTTGGACAATGCCATCTAACCGTGCGATTGCGGTAAATGCAGACTTAGAATACAACTTAGTACAACTTGGCGATGAGCGTGTGATTTTAGCGGCTGAATTAGTTGAATCCGTAGCGAAAGCGGTAGGCGTAGAACAAGTTGAAATTTTAGGTTCAGTAAAAGGTCAGGCACTTGAGTTAGTACGCTTTAACCATCCGTTCTATGATTTCACTGTACCAGTAATTTTAGGTGATCACGTGACCACTGATGGCGGTACAGGTTTAGTACACACTGCACCGGATCATGGTTTGGACGACTTTATTGTAGGACAAAAATATAATTTACCAATGGCGGGTCTTGTATCGAATGACGGTAAATTTATTTCAACGACTGAATTCTTTGCTGGCAAAGGCGTATTTGAAGCCAATCCATTGGTTGTTGAAAAATTGCAAGAAGTGGGCAACTTATTAAAAGTGGAGAAAATCAAACACAGCTACCCACACTGCTGGCGTCATAAAACCCCGATTATTTTCCGTGCAACACCACAATGGTTTATCGGTATGGAAACACAGGGTTTACGTCAACAAGCATTAGGTGAAATCAAGCAAGTTCGTTGGATTCCTGATTGGGGGCAAGCGCGTATCGAGAAAATGGTTGAAAACCGCCCTGACTGGTGTATTTCCCGTCAACGTACTTGGGGCGTGCCGATGACCTTATTCGTACACAAAGAAACCGAAGAACTTCATCCGCGTACTTTAGAGCTACTTGAAGAAGTGGCGAAACGTGTAGATAAAGCCGGTATTCAAGCATGGTGGGATTTAGACGAAAAAGAATTATTAGGGGCTGATGCAGAAACCTATCGCAAAGTGCCTGATACTCTTGACGTATGGTTTGACTCAGGATCAACCTATTCTTCTGTTGTCGCGAATCGCCCAGAATTTAACGGTCAAGATATCGACATGTATTTAGAAGGTTCTGACCAACACCGTGGTTGGTTTATGTCTTCTTTAATGCTTTCTACCGCAACAGACAGCAAAGCACCATACAAACAAGTATTAACCCATGGTTTCACTGTGGATGGTCAAGGTCGTAAGATGTCAAAATCTATTGGTAACATCGTGACACCACAAGAAGTCATGGATAAATTCGGTGGTGACATTTTACGTTTATGGGTGGCCTCTACTGACTATACCGGAGAAATGACCGTTTCCGATGAAATTTTAAAACGTGCGGCAGACAGCTATCGTCGTATTCGTAACACGGCACGTTTCTTATTAGCTAACTTAAACGGTTTTGATCCGCAACGTGATGCGGTGAAACCGGAAGAAATGATGAGCCTAGATCGTTGGGCGGTGGCTTGTGCATTAGATGCTCAAAACGAAATCAAAGACGCGTACGATAACTATCAATTCCACGCCGTAGTACAACGCTTAATGCGTTTCTGTTCTGTGGAAATGGGCTCGTTCTACCTTGATATTATCAAAGACCGCCAATATACCACCAAAGCGGACAGCCTTGCGCGTCGTAGTTGCCAAACCGCTTTATGGCACATTGCAGAAGCATTGGTTCGTTGGATGGCACCAATCCTGTCATTCACGGCAGATGAAATTTGGGGTTACTTACCACAAACGGCGACTGCACGTGCAGAATTCGTCTTCACGGAAGAATTCTACGAAGGCCTATTTGGCTTAGGCGAGAATGAAAAATTAGATGATGCTTACTGGCAACAACTGATTAAAGTTCGTTCTGAAGTGAACCGTGTATTAGAAATCGCCCGTAACGATAAAGTGATCGGTGGTGGTTTAGAGGCAGAAGTAACGGTTTATGCTAACGATGAATATCGTGCCTTGTTGGAACAATTAGGCGATGAATTACGTTTCGTGTTAATTACCTCCAAAGCGGAAGTGAAAGCATTAGGAGACAAACCGGCAGATGTGGCTGCGGGTGAGTTAGAGGGAATTGCAGTAAGCGTTGCCCGTTCTCACGGTGAAAAATGTCCACGTTGTTGGCATTATTCTGACAAAATCGGCGTGAATCCGGAACATCCGACACTTTGCCCGCGTTGCGTAGAAAACGTTGCAGGCAATGGCGAAGTGAGACGTTTCGCTTAACGCGCTCTTTCCTCATTGGCCGATTTACCTCGGTCAATGTGCCAGTCAAAATAAAGCAAGGATAAGTCGATAGGCTTATCCTTTTTTAGTCGCATAAAAAAACTGAGTTCAACTTTAGTCGAACTCAGCTTGAAACACGAAAGTGCGGTGGCTTTTACGCCTATTTTCGCCGCATCTATGCAATTACGCTTGACCTTTAACCGCTTTTAAACCTAAGAACGGTGCCGGTGTACCCGCGCGTTCTAATGCTTCTTCGATACGGATTAATTGGTTGTATTTCGCAATACGGTCAGAACGGCTCATAGAACCGGTTTTGATTTGACCTGCTGCAGTACCCACCGCCAAGTCAGCGATAGTCGCATCTTCGGTTTCACCTGAACGGTGAGAGATCACAGCGGTGTAACCAGCATCTTTCGCCATTTTAATCGCAGCCAAGGTTTCACTTAAAGAACCGATTTGGTTGAACTTGATTAAGATGGAGTTTGCGATACCTTTTTCGATACCTTCTTTTAAGATTTTGGTGTTGGTTACGAATAAGTCGTCACCCACTAATTGAATGCGGTCGCCTAACACTTTAGTTTGGTATGCGAAGCCTTCCCAGTCAGATTCATCTTGACCATCTTCGATAGACACGATTGGGTATTGTTTAGTTAATTCTTCAAGATAGTGTGTGAACTCTTGAGAAGTGAATGAACGGCCTTCGCCTTTCATTTCGTATTTGCCGGTTTCTTTGTTGTAGAACTCAGAAGATGCACAGTCCATTGCTAAAGTCACGTCTTTACCTAATACATAACCTGCTTTTTCTACTGCTTCTTTGATACAGGCTAACGCGTCAGCGTTAGAGGCTAAGTTTGGTGCGAAACCACCTTCGTCACCTACAGCGGTGCTCATGCCTTTAGATTTTAATACTTTCGCAAGATTGTGGAACACTTCAGCACCGATACGAAGTGCTTCACGTAAGGTTTTCGCACCAACCGGTTGAATCATGAACTCTTGGATATCAACGTTGTTGTCTGCGTGCTCACCACCGTTGATGATGTTCATCATTGGTAATGGCATAGAGTAAACACCTGGTGTGCCGTTTAATTCTGCGATGTAAGCGTAAAGTGGTAAACCTTTAGATGCTGCAGCGGCTTTCGCGGTTGCTAAAGATACCGCTAAGATGGCGTTTGCACCGAAGTTAGATTTGTTTTCAGTACCGTCTAAATCGATCATGATTTGGTCGATTTCAGCTTGGTTAGAGGCATCTTTGCCAAGAATGGCTTCAGCAATCGGGCCGTTTACTGCGGCAACTGCTTTTAATACGCCTTTACCTAAGAAGCGGGATTTGTCGCCGTCACGTAATTCTAAGGCTTCGCGAGAACCGGTAGATGCACCTGATGGCGCCGCAGCAAGACCGACGAATCCGCCTTCTAAATGCACTTCGGCTTCCACTGTTGGGTTACCACGAGAGTCGATAATTTCGCGACCAATGACTTTAACGATTTTTGCCATTTTATTTTCCTCATTAAGTTAATTAAAACGGGTTAGTTTGCTCTAAAAATGTCGGTATCATAAAGCTATTTTGTTCCTTTGTCTTGCAAAAACTACAGACAATTTGATTTTGCTCTATGTTTTCCGGCGTCTGAAGTGCGGTTCAATTTTAAGATGAATTTTTCGAGATAGTGCGCCATGAATTTAAACGAAATAGTCCATTATTCGGCAAAATATTGCAGTAAATTTTTCACCGCACGTTGCCAGTCTTGCGCCTTGGTGACAGCAGAAATCACGGCAATGCTGCCCACCCCGGTGGCTAAAATATCAGGAAAATGCGAAGCACTGATGCCACCAATTGCGACAGTCGGCATTTTACCTAAGTTTTTTACCTGCGCGGCTAAATTGGCAACGCCTTGAGGCGCTGAAGGCATCTCTTTGGTTTGCGTCGGGAAAATATGCCCGAGGGCAACATAGGAAGGGCGCAACGGTAACACCAGATCGACTTCTTCTTGGTTGTGGGTGGAAACACCGAGACGCAGTCCCGCTTGTTGGATGGCGTTTAAATCCGCTGTGAGCAAATCCTCCTGCCCAAGATGGACGCCATAAGCCTGATATTTAATTGCCAAAGGCCAAAAATCATCTACAAATAACCGCACTTGATACTGTTTGGCTAAGGCAATACAGCGCGCAATTTCCTCTTCGGCTTGTTCCGCAGAACGATCTTTAATACGAATTTGTAAAGTTTTCACGCCGGCGTGAATGAGCCGTTCAACCCATTCATAACTGTCCACGATGACATACAAGCCCAACTTAAATTCGGTGGGTGCAAAAGGGGCTTTGGGTGGGAGGATTTTTGATAAATGAGATAGCGATACGGTCATAGCAAACTCCAATTAAATTGACATGAATGAAATAACGGCAACAGTTCAAGTGCGGTCAGACATCGAGGCGTTTTTCTCTTTTAAAACAAACCGCACTTTTTCATCTGTTCCACCACCTGCGCCACCTCAATTTGCGCCATCAAGTGTTTCCCTTTTAACTTGGTTGCCCAAGGCAACTGCACAGAGGGTTTGCCAAATTCTTTTTGCACATTTTTTTCATATACCGACACCACATTGGCAAGATTGCGATAAGGGCCGGTACGCAACGGGTTGTGGTAAGCATATAAACCGATAACCGGCGTGCCTTGCGTCGTTGCAATATGCGCCGGGCCGGAATCCGGTGAAAGCACCAAATCCACCTGCCGGATTAACGCCGCAAGCTGTGGAAGCGTTAACTTGCCTGCGGCATTGGTCGGTGCAAAGTGACATAAGCCCTGAATTTGCTCAATCATCGCCAGTTCACGCGGCGCAGGTGAACTGCACAAAATCACGTTCACATTATGTTGGTGGGCAATATTGGCGACTTCCGCATAACGTTCCACTAACCAGTCTTTTTCGGGCTTACTGGAACAAGGAGAAATCAGCAAATTCTTACGGGTGGGATCAATATATTGTCGCGCCGTGATCAAATCATCCTCCGCGACCGGCAAATCCCATTGCGGTTCCGTGCAAGGCACACCCAAATAGTCCACAAACGCCATAAAGCCGTCTAACACATGAGGATTGCTCGGGTCTTGAATCTTGCAATGCGTAAACAACCACTGCCCTTCGCGCGCCCGCTGTTTACCGAAACCGATACGATATTTCGCCTTAATACCCAGGGATAAAATTGACGCACGAAATGCCGTTTGCATATTTAATAACGCATCAAATCGACGATCTTTCAACCGTCGCCACAACTGACACAACCCACGCCAACCGCTTTTTTTGTCATACACCACAAACTCCACCCCCGACACATGACGAAACAACTGCGCTTCCGTCTTTCCGATAACCCATGTTATTTGAGTGCTTGGCCAATAACGCTGAATCTGTTGCACCGCCGCCAACGCATGGCAAACATCACCAATGGCGGACAAACGTAAAATACAAAGGGATTGCGGAGGTTGGGTGAAAAGCGGCATAGCTCTCTCGTTGATGTTGAACTTGGGCATTGCGTTATTTTAAAGTAGAATGCGCCTATCCGCCATCTCATTTTCAAGGTCGCAAAATGCTTGAATATCAACTGAAAAACGACTTTTTTCTGTTTAATTTTGAACACCCGGAACCCCATCAGGAAAACTTTTTTAACGCCGATTTTTGGCGCCGACAAAACCGCATTTTAGGATCAGCGCAAGGGCGCGGCACCACATGGTTTTTACAAACAGCAGATTTCTTCGGTGTAAACACCGCGCTGCGTCATTATTACCGTGGTGGCTTATGGGGCAAATTCAACAAAGATCGTTACCGTTTTCAGCAACTAAAAAACACCCGCAGCATTGCCGAATTTAATCTGTTAAATCAACTGCATCAGGCGGGACTTCCGGTACCAAAACCCATTGGAGCTCGGGTTCGCAAAGGCAATTTGGGAGTCTGTTATCAAGCCGATTTGCTGAGCGAAAAAATCGAAAATGCCCAAGATCTGACCGCACTTTTGCAGACACAACGTCTTACCGCCGAGCAATGGCGACAAATCGGCGGATTGATCCGTCAATTACACGATTTACAAATTTGTCACACCGATCTCAATGCACACAACATTTTGTGCCAACAACTGGAAAGCGACACAAAATTTTGGCTCATTGATTTTGATAAGTGCGGTGAAAAATCGGGAAGTTTTTGGAAGGAAAGCAATTTGCAACGATTACAACGCTCCTTTAACAAAGAAGTGGAACGTATGCATATTCAATTTGACGGGCAGCATTGGCAGCACTTGATGGAAGGTTATTCACAAAAATAATCACTTAGTTGAGAATAAAAACGGTAGGCACATTGACCTACCGTTTTTTATTTCAACTGTCGAACTTAATTAGCAATCCTGCTTACCATAGGCTTCTTGACGTAAAATCGCGCGAACAGCCGCATCGAATTCCGCCAACACATGATCGGCATTTTTCGGATCTGTACCACGCGCATCAAGATAGAATCGTAGCGTGCAACTTGTTGCACGAAATCATGAATGCCCGAAAGAATTAAATAACGTTCCGTGCGTAATTTGGTCGTGCATCAAGATGCACGCTACGCATG
>NZ_CALIWN010000024.1:0-2416 GCF_938046485.1 uncultured Aggregatibacter sp.
TACCGAGCTCAATATTTAAGTTAACTAACCTGTCCAACTTTTGGGGGGCAGATCAGAAATTGGTCACCAATAATCGTACCATCTACGCGAGCATATCCCGTTTTTTCAGGCAATTTGCTTAACACATTCTGGGCTTGCGAAATAATGTTTTTATCTACTGATTGAGCAGAAATCTGCACGCCATAAGCCGAATTTGCTCGAAAATCCCCAGCTTGTGGTTGACGGCGAATGGCGTGGCTGAAGTTGCCGTTAAAGAAAATCAGGCTGGTTTCACCGACCTCAGCGACTTTAGGAATGTAGGGCTGAAGCAGAACCGCCATATTCAGAGAGGTTTACAAGCGGTTGATTTGGGGTAATCTTTTGCACAGGCTATCGAATGTGACATCATAATCGGCTCAAAAAAGGCAAGTGAGCCAAAGCCCGCTTGCCGTGAGATTAACAGGTTATTTTAACTTAATAAAAAATGTGCCTTGCGGTACAACCGGCAGATATTGACGGTAAAAATCCAAATAAGTTTTCTCCGGATCAATATCTTTAAACTGTTCAGGATAAAGCGTTTTCGCCATAAATTCCGCACTGGCTAAGTCGGTAATCGAACGAGATGCTGTGTGATAAATCCCATACACATTGCCTTTTTTCACCGCCGATACGTTCGACCAACCGGCACGCTGAGTAAAACCGGCAAGGCGTTTTTGCGCATCTGCTTCACTGATATTAATCCCCATCGCCATAATTTCGGCATTCTTATCGGTACCCATTTCCGTACCGGAAATAATCACCACTTCCGGATTAGACGCTAAAAATTGCTCCGGATTAATCGGCCCCCAGTTTTCAATAAACGGTGCAGCAATATTGTCGCCACCAACCGTATTCGCAATCGCTCCCCACATATTTTTACCGAAAGTGAAGCTATATTCCGCCGGACCTTTATTACCAAATTCCACGTAAATTTTCGGTGGTTTTTGACCGCTTGCCGCCACACGTTGTTGGATTGCTTTAATTCCTTGTTTATATTCATTTGCGATTTGATTTGCACGTATTTCCGTACCGGCGAGTTGTCCGAAAAGTTGGATACTTTTCGTGTGTTTCGCTACGGTTTGTGCATTGAAATCCACTACAACAATCGGAATACCGGCTTGTTCGATACGAGGAATATCGGCGGCGATTGTTTGATATTGCCAATCGGCTAACACCAATACATCCGGTTTTAACGCCAAGGTTTTTTCCAATGAGAACGTCCCGGTATTGATATTACCGATATCTGCCATTTCCGCTAAATTCGGTAACGCTTTACTAAATAAAGCCCAGCTACCGGGGTTAAATTTTTCCCAAAACTCACGCGAAATGCCGACAACATTTTTGAAATTCTCCGAACCGGTTGCGGCAATATAATCCGGATAATAAAAGCCAAGCACGATACGTTTCGCCGGTACATCAACTTTTACTTGGCGATCTAAGACATCTTGTAATACTTTTACTTCCGCTTGCGCCGAAACTCCAGCAAATAGTAACGTGCTGGCAATAAGATGTTTAAAATACTGCTTTTTCATTGTCATCTCCTTATTTCACTTGCTCAAGATATTCAAATAAACGACCTTTATGCTCTGTGGTACGCTTCTCAATTTTTTCAACTTCTTTGGCCGCGTTTTTTAAATTGGTCGGTTTGCCTACTTGGATAATACCGCTCATATTTATCATACGATGAGGAGGGCAAACATACACGTAGACGCCCTCATGGGTGAGCGTTAAACTAAATTTTTCATCTTCTTTCGAGAGGAATTTCTCTGCGCCTTCTGGCACTGTTTTACTTTGCACCCAATGACCTTTATTAGTCGGCACGAAAGTGACCGTATCGCCAACTTCCGCTTTTAAAAAGCCCGGTTCAAACACCATACCACCGCCTTTACCGTTATCTAACATTTTAACTTCGTGATCTGCAGCCAACACAGCGCCTGAAAAGCGAGTAAGGTTGCTAATAATACTTTTTTCATTTTTTACTCCTAATGCGAATGACGTAACGGACGAATCACCGGTTGTCCGGTACTGTCATATAAAATTTCAATCTCAACGTTATACAACTGACGAATAAGATCAGCCTGTAACACTTGTTTTGCATCACCGAAAGCTTGTAATTTACCGTTACCCAATAAAATCACCTGATCAGAAAATTGAGCGGCAAGGCTCAAGTCGTGTAACACTATGATCGTAATCAGATTATTTTGTTGCGTATATTGGCAAACATGTTCCAATAAATTAATTTGGTGGTGCATATCCAACGCACTAACCGGTTCATCTAACAATAAGATTTCCGGCTGACGCAATAATACTTGGGCAAACATCACCATTTGGCGTTGTCCACCACTGAGATTCAGAATATCACGATGCGCTAAATGACCAATGCCTAATTGTGCCATAA
>NZ_CALIWN010000025.1:0-5571 GCF_938046485.1 uncultured Aggregatibacter sp.
GTTTTGCTTTAGTTAAAGCGGCTAACAACGCTTGAAGGTTTTCTTTTAATTGTGCTTCAGAGAAGTTTGCTTTACCGATAGTGGTATGAATGATACCGTTTTTATCATTACGGTAACGAACCTGACCGGATTTCGCATTTTTAACAGCATCCGCAACGTTTGGTGTCACAGTACCCACTTTCGGGTTTGGCATTAAACCACGTGGGCCTAACACTTGACCTAATTGACCAACAACACGCATTGCATCAGGAGAAGCGATTACAACGTCAAAGTTCATTTCGCCTTTTTTAACTTGCTCTGCTAAGTCTTCCATACCGACTAAATCAGCGCCCGCTGCTTTAGCAGCTTCTGCGTTCGCACCTTGGGTGAATACAGCCACGCGAACTTCACGACCTGTACCATGTGGTAACACAGTTGCACCACGAACGTTTTGGTCAGATTTACGAGGATCAATACCTAAGTTTACTGCAACATCAACACTTTCAACGAACTTGGCTGTTGCGAATTGTTTTAATAACGCGATAGCTTCGTTGATTTCATATGCTTTAGTAGAATCTACGCCAGCTTTGATTGCTTTCATTTTTTTAGTCAATTTAGCCATCGTATTATTCCTCCACCACTAAGCCCATTGAGCGAGCAGTACCAGCAATTGATTTCATTTTGGTTTCGATAGTCGCACCAGTCATATCTGCTGCTTTCGTTTCAGCGATTTGACGAACTTGATCTAAAGTAACTTTACCCACTTTATCTTTGTTTGGTTTACCAGAACCAGATTTGATACCTGCTGCTTTTTTCAATAAAACTGCTGCCGGTGGGGTTTTAGTCACGAAAGTGAATGAACGGTCTGCATAAACGGTGATAACAACCGGAATTGGTAAACCTTTTTCTAAGCTCTCAGTACGAGCGTTGAATGCTTTACAGAATTCCATGATGTTCACACCTTGTTGACCTAATGCCGGACCAACTGGTGGTGATGGGTTTGCCATACCCGCTGCAACTTGCAACTTAACGTAGGCTTGGACTTTTTTTGCCATTTTAGTTTCCTCTAAATGGGTGATAACGCTATTACTAGCTCCCCTGTTGATAAAAAGGGTTGCATTCTAATCAAAGGCAACCGGTTTTTCAAGTAAAATACTTGAGAAAGTCACCGCACTTTATCCTAGTTGATTTAAAGTGCGGTCAAATTTTTGAACATTTTTAACTAGCTATTCTTTTCCACTTGACCAAATTCAAGCTCAACCGGTGTCGCACGACCAAAGATAGATACAGAGACTTTCAAGCGGCCTTTTTCGTAGTCGATTTCTTCGACTGTACCGTTGAAATCCATAAATGGTCCTTCGGTGACGCGGACTTCCTCGCCCGGTTGGAAAGTCGTTCTTGGTTTTGGTTTATCGCTATTTTGCTCTAAGCGATTTAGAATAATATCCGCTTCACGATTGCTAATTGGCGCCGGTTTATCCGGTGTACCACCAATGAAACCCATCACACGTGGCACGCTACGCACCAAGTGCCAAGTATCATCGTTCATTTCCATTTGTACTAACACATAACCCGGGAAATATTTACGTTCACTTTTGCGACGTTTACCGGCGACATTTTCAACGACTTCTTCTGTCGGCACTAACACTTCACCGAATTGATCTTCCATATTGTGAAGTTTGATGTATTCACGCAATGTGGTCGCAACACGCGCTTCAAAACCGGAGAAGGCCTGCAACACATACCAACGTTTTTTACTTGCGGTTTCGGTCATTTTAGAATCTCCAGTCAGTTAAGAAGGTAATGATACTCACGATGATTGAATCCAAGCCCCAAAGGATTAAAGACACAAATACAGTCACACCAACAACGATAAAAGTTGTTTGCGTTGCTTCCGGACGGCTTGGCCAAACAATGCGACGTAATTCAGTGCGAGCATCTTGGAAGAAACCAAGTGCTTTTCGTCCTTGGTTAGTCATTGCCGCTATCCCTAAAGCAATCAGTAGCAATACAACAACAGCAACAACACGGATCGGCGTGGAATATTGATCTTCGAAATAAATATTACCGAAAGCTGTTGCAGCAATGATCACAACTGTCAACAACCATAAAAAAGTATTTAATCCTTTAGACTTTTCTTCAGGAGCCTCAGGCGTATGTTTCTTTTTTTCTATGTCTAATGCCATAAATTTAATCCATCGTAATAACGTAAAATAAGGAATCTTGTTGATAAGGCGCGAAATTATAACAACTAATTCCTCAGTTAGCTATAAAAAGTTCCCACTGCAAAACAAGAGATGGCAATACAAGAACATCGCTCGGCAAAGTAATTAGCACTGATCAGAGGCGCAAGAGATGGTCTTTTTTGTATTAAGCGCATCCTCATTGCTACCCATTGCATCTATCAATGATTGCATTTTGCGTAAAATCATATTGAGAACAATGCCATAGGCCGGTACGAATAATAGAACACCAATAAAGAGTTTGAATAAATAATCGACAAAACCGATTTCGACCCAGTGTTCCGCCATAAATGGATCGCTACTGGCATAAAAAGCTATCGCGAAGAACAAATAGGTATCTGCCATTGAACCAAATACCATGGAGCTGGTCGGTGCAATCCACCACGTTTTCAGTTGACGGAGTCGGTTAAAGACCACAACATCCAGCAACTGCCCAAAGACATAAGCACAGAAACTGGCTACCGCAATACGAAAGACGAAGACGTTAAATTCACTTAACGCAGAGAATCCTTGATATTGGCTTTCTGAAAAGAGTGTAGAAACTAAATAACTGATAATTAACGCAGGAATCATGACAATAAAAATAATCCAACGCGCTTCTTTTGCACCAAATACTCGCACGGTCAAATCGGTTGCTAAGAAGATAAATGGAAACGTGAGTGATCCCCATGTGCTGTGAAACATGAAATCTTCCTGTGCACCAAACAAGGTTAATGGCACATGAATTTCAAAAGGAATTTGGACTAAGTAGTTGCTGGCAGCAATGATAAAAATATGAAAGAAACTGAGCAGAACAAGCGCTCGACGTTTTTGGCGATCGTTGAAGATCGAAAATGCCTGTGTCATTTTGTGTTACCTTTTTAGTTTAAATTGGGGTTAGGGAACCCAGTGAATATGTGATTCTGCAAAAATTGCAGGGCGCAAATAATACTTCATCAAAAAAATAATTCAACCGAAATATCGCGCACTTCAAAAGGTCAAGATTTTTCTGTATTATGAAAAAGAATTATTCTTAATATTAAAAAGGACCTTTATGAAATCATGCATTAAACTTTCTCCTATTAGTTTAGCTCTTTTTTCTGTTTTCTCGACTCAAACATTCGCAGAGGAAACAAACGCTGAAGCATTAGCACCTATTGTTGTCACCGCCGCCGGCACCTCTCAAGATTTAAAAGATGCGCCTGCCAGCATCAGCATTGTGAATAAAGAACAGCTTAAACAACATCCATCCAATCGTTTGGAAGAAGCGTTACAAGATATTCCGGGCGTAAATGTTAGTGGGAGTAATGTAAATAAATCAGATATTTCTATTCGTGGTTTACCGGCTGATTACACATTGATTATGGTTGATGGTCGTCGTCAAAATACCCGTGAATCCCGCCCAAATGGTAACGGCGGTTTTGAAGGTGCATTTATCCCGCCGGTAAATGCAATTGAGCGCATTGAAGTGGTACGTGGGCCGATGTCCTCTCTGTATGGTTCTGATGCGATGGGCGGCGTTGTCAACATTATTACCAAAAATGTTACCAAAGAATGGACAGGATCTGCTTCTGTCGGCTTTACCGCACATGATAAAAGCACTTTTGGTAACGGGCATCATGGTAATTTCTTTGTTTCAGGTCCATTAGTTCAAGATAAGCTAGGGCTGCAAGTTTATGGCGGTGCAGACTATCGTCCTGAAGATAATATCATCGGCGGTTCTAATCGTAATAAAAACCGAAATATCAATGCCAAACTTTCCTTTACACCAACTGATAAACAAACATTTATCTTAGAAGGCGGTCGCCACTTACTCGAAAAACAAGAAACACCGGGAAAATCCTTAGCGTTAACAACAACTCGTGGTGCCAGTGTTGCACAGAACCAACCGGGAGCTACGCACGCCATCAGAAATCACTGGTCTTTAACCCATCAAGCCGATTGGGATGTGATGACTTCCGAATTGAGCTTATATCAAGAAAAAGCCAAACGTGAAGTAAGCACAAATGGTGTGGTGGACTCTCGTAAACCGGAAATCACAAACACCGTATTTGATGCGAAATTCATGTTACCTGTGGCAAACCATTTCTTCGTATTTGGTGGTCAGCATCAAAATGCCAAATTGGAAGACGATTCCGTTACCAAAGTCAATCGAATGACAAGAACAGTGAATGGAAAAACGCAAACACGCTCAGTGCCTGTTTATAAAAATACGAAAAATAACGTTCACCAGTATGCATTTTTCCTTGAAGATGAAATTAATTTCACCGATAAATTCCTATTAACCCTAGGAACTCGCTTGGATCATCACCAGAAGTTTGGTACACATTGGAACCCAAGAGCCTATGCGGTTTACCATATTGATGATAACTTCAGTGTAAAAGGAGGAATTGCTAAGGCTTTCCGAGCACCAAGTATTCGTGAATTAAGCGAAAGCTATGTTACTGCGACAGAAGCGGGCGCCGGTGTCATTTACGGTAATCCAAACTTAAAACCGGAAACCAGCGTCAATGAAGAAGTGAGTGTTGTTTACAATCACGATAGCGGTGCCAATGCCACAGTAACCTTGTTTAATACAGAGTTTAAAAACAAACTGACCAGCCATTACACCGGCAATCCGGATCCGCTTACTGGTGCTAAACTTTATAAATACAGCAATGTCGGTCGCGCCAATATTAAAGGCGTTGAAGTGAGTTCCCATATTCCGTTTGACGAACACTGGAACGTCGATTTGTCTTATACATACCAGCATTCAAAACGTAAATCGGATGAAGACATTTCAGCTTCAGGCGTAAGCTTAAGAGGATTGCCATTGGATAACACACCTAAGCATTCCGCTAGCGGAAAACTAAATTGGATCGTAAATGATCGCTTAAGCGCCTATACTCGCGTGGCTTATAAAGGCAAACAAATTTGGGCAAATCCGCGTAATGGCGACAACCGAAATGCCTACCGTACTCGCGGCGGATATACTACGGTGGATTTGGGCACAACCTATAAGGTTAATCCAAATGTTTCCCTTAACTTTGCGGTATTAAATATTGGTAATGAAATTGGTGAACGCGTGGATACCAACGGCGGAAGCTGGACGGTAGAAGATGGTCGTCGTTTCTGGACAAACCTTAATATCACATTCTAATCCAATCACAATAAGGCACATTTGATTTCTAAAATGTGCCTTTATTATAACCAGCCAAAGTCTGGCTATAAAAACCATACGCTATGCGTATGGAGCCAAATAGTTTAAGCGATGAACAGAAAAAAATCCTCACTATATAATGAACAAGACTGACAACCGAAATTCAACATATAGGGCGATTATTTAACCCCTCGTAGCGTGCAACTTGTTGCACGAATAATTAACCTCGAT
>NZ_CALIWN010000026.1:0-9704 GCF_938046485.1 uncultured Aggregatibacter sp.
GTGCAACTTGTTGCACGAAATCGTGAATGCCCGAAAGGGTTAAATAACGTTCCCTGTGTGGTTTGGTCGTGCATCAAGATGCACGCTACGCACTGACTTAATTTAAGTGTTGCTTCAAACGTCATGGTGGATATTTATGGTCGCACAGTGGAAATTATCCCATTCCGTCCAAAGACACAGATCCTATTAGCAAAAGTGCGGTGAAAAATGAATATATTTCCTACCGCACTTTGTTGCTATATATAAAAACAGCCGCTTATTATTAAAGCGGCTGTTTACGTTATCTCCAAATTAAAGAACGCGACGAGATTGCGTGTATGTTTTTGCCCAGTAGCTATCATCTAGGGACTCAATGATCACACCACGGCTTGTGCTAGAATGCATAAATCGATTATTACCAATATACACACCTACATGATTATTTTTACGGAAGAAGACTAAATCGCCTACTTTTAATTCATGCTTCTGAATTTGCTTGCCAACATGGCGTTGTTCCGCAGTGGAACGTGGTAATGCTAAACCGTAGGCTTTGAGAAAGGTTGTTTGCATAAAACCGGAGCAGTCGATCCCGCCTTTAGTCAACCCGCCTAAACGATAACGCGTACCTGCCCATTCTTGGTAGATTTTCGCAAGTCGTTTATCAGTAATCTCCGAATATTGACGTGGTTTGTTGGTTTTTAGCGTGGTGCTAATGAGTTGATTTAATTGTTCTTCATCTTGTGCCGAGGCTGTTGAATTTTCAGATGTTGTAGAACAGGCCGTTAATACAAATAGCGGAAGAAGAATAAAAAATTTCTTAAACATAGGTAATCGTCGTTATTTTAAAAGTTATTTATACATAAAAATTCTCAGCGATCCTAGCGTAAAATGAAGAAAAAATCCAGAAAAAGCTCAATTTAATTTCATAAAATTCATGTTTTATCGCCTATATAGTGCATAAAAGGAATTTTATGCACTATATATTGAATATTGAAAAGACTAGTTAGAGGTGTCTAATTCAGGGAAGGATTTCACCAAATCATCCACAGCTTTCATTTGTGAAACAAAGGCTTCCAATTTATCTAACGGTAATGCTGACGGGCCATCACATTTGGCTTTGCTCGGTTCCGGGTGAGCTTCTAGGAATAGGCCTGCCAAGCCAACCGCTAAACCGGCACGGGCAAGTTCGGTAACTTGCGCGCGACGCCCACCGGAGGCAGCGCCAAACGGATCGCGACATTGCAATGAATGGGTCACATCAAAAATCACCGGACAACCTTGAGAGACATTTTTCATCACGCTGAAACCCAGCATATCAACAATTAAATTGTCATAGCCGAAATTCGTGCCACGATCACACAAAATCACTTTATCGTTGCCGCATTCAGCGATTTTTTCCACAATATTACCCATTTGTCCCGGACTTAAAAATTGCGGTTTTTTCACATTAATGATTGCACCGGTACGCGCCATCGCCTCGACAAGATCTGTTTGTCGAGCGAGAAATGCCGGTAATTGAATAATATCCGCCACCTCGGCAACCGGTTGGCATTGATAAATTTCGTGTACATCCGTAATGATTTTTACGCCGAATGTTTGCTTTAACTCAGTAAAAATCTTTAATCCCTGCTCCATGCCCGGGCCGCGATAAGAATGAATGGAAGAACGGTTTGCCTTATCAAAAGAGGCTTTGAACACATAAGGCACGCCCAATTTTTGCGTCACTTCCACATATTTTTCACACACTTGCATTGCCATATCGCGGCTTTCGAGCACATTCATGCCGCCAAATAAGACAAAGGGTTTATCGTTGGCAATTTGAATATCGCCTAATTGAATGAGTTTATTTTGCATACGTTTTCCTTATTTATTTTCAGTTTGCGCCCAACAACCTAATGTTACGCGCTCATTATTTCCGTAATCCCGTAAAGTTTCAATCGATGTCCAAAAATTCTCTTGGAAAATCGACCGCACTTTTTCCCCTTGTTGCCAACCGTGTTCCACCAACAGATAACCGCCAGTCCGCATAAATTTCGATGCGTTGGCGATAATATGACGTAAGTCCGCATAGCCTTCTTCTTCCGCCACTAACGCTGACAAGGGCTCAAAGCGTACATCGCCTTGGGTTAAATGTTCATCCTTTGCATCAATATAAGGCGGATTACTCACAATCAAATCAAATGTGCCAGTCACCTTGTCAAACCAATGGCTTTGTAAAAAACTGACGTCTAACTGATTTTTTTCCGCATTAGATGTCGCCAAAGCCACCACATTCGGCATGACATCCACTCCGATAATTTCCGGTTGAATGTGTTTTTTTTGCGCAATGGGTTTCAGTTCAGAGGCTAACGCCAAGGCAATCGCCCCCGTGCCGGTACCCAGATCTAAAATACGAAAACATTGGGAATCTTGACCGCACTTTTGTAGCTTTTCAATGGCAATCGCTAGCGCTTTTTCCACCAAAATTTCAGTATCCGGACGCGGAATCAGCGTGCCTGCCGACACATTTAACGGCAACGACCAAAACTCTTTTTCACCGAGAAGATAAGCGATGGGTTCACCTTGCAAACGGCGGGATAAAAGTGCGGTCAGTTTTTCTTGTGTTTTTTCATCCAGCTGCGTCTCACCAAAAGCCAAAATAAATGCACGCGATTTTTTTGTTACAAATTGCAATAACACTTGTGCATCGGTTTTACCATTTTCAGCAGGATTTGCTTGGTTTAACGCTTGCGCGGCGTGTTGCAGCCATTGTTGATAATTCATTTTCGTCAAATAAAATGAACGAGCCGTTAAGCTCGTTCTCTCGTTAATTCTGTTCGGACAATGCCGCCAACTGATCCGCTTGATATTCGGTGATAATCGGCTGAATCAAGTCATCAATTTTACCATTCATCACTTCATCTAAACGATAAATCGTCAGGTTAATGCGGTGATCAGTCACACGCCCTTGTGGGTAGTTGTAGGTACGAATCTTATCAGAACGGTCACCGGAACCCAAAAGGTTACGGCGGGTATCCGCTTGCTCTTGCGCCAATTTTTCCTGTTCTTGTTGTACTAAACGGGAAGCCAGCACAGACAAGGCTTTGGCTTTATTTTTATGTTGTGAACGCTCATCCTGACATTCCACTACCATGCCGGTTGGAATATGGGTAATACGCACGGCGGAATCGGTTTTATTGATGTGCTGACCACCCGCACCGGAGGCACGATAGGTATCAATACGCAAATCTGACGGGTTAATTTCCGGCATTTCAGATTCCGGTAATTCCGGCATCACCGCAACAGTACACGCAGAGGTATGAATACGCCCTTGTGACTCAGTTTTCGGTACACGTTGTACACGGTGACCGCCTGATTCAAATTTTAATTGACCATAGGCACCATCGCCACTCACAAGCGCAATAATTTCTTTAAATCCGCCCTGCTCGCTTTCGTTTTCACTCAGCACTTCAATGCGCCAGCGTTTGGTTTCCGCATAACGGCTGTACATACGGAAAAGATCGCCGGCGAAAATGCCTGCTTCATCACCACCGGTACCGGCGCGAATTTCAAGGTAGCAGTTATATTCGTCGTTCGGATCTTTCGGTAATAAGAGAATTTGTAAATGCTGCTCAACTTGTTCCAGTTCGGCTTTGGACTCTTCAATCTCCATTTGTGCCATTTCTTTCATTTCCGGATCGTCAAGCAGGAGCTGCGCTTCTTCTAAATTGGCATTGAGCTGATTCCAACGGCTAAAACTTTTCACTACGTCTTCAAGTTGCGAATATTCTTTGGAATAGGCTCTGAATTTATCTTGATCACTAATGACAGAAGCATCGCCTAACAACGCTTCAAGCTCTTCATAACGTTCTTTTAAGCTATCTAATTTATTGATAATAGAGGGTTTCATTCTTTAACCTTCGAAGGAAAATGGAAAGGGAAATAAAAAAATCGGGGCATTCTAGCACAGAATCGGCTGGTTGTTGAACTTTACAAATAAAGAAAGGCGCTGTTAATGAACATGAGCGCCTTCCAAAAGGGATTTTAAGCCTCTGTTTAGGCGAATTTACACATACTCTACGTCAATAATTTCAAATTCAACCACACCACCCGGTGTTGTGATATTCACCACATCATCCACTTCTTTGCCGACCAATCCCCGTGCAATCGGTGAATTCACCGAAATCAAACCGTTTTTAATATCCGCTTCATCGTCGCCCACGATACGGTAAGTCACTTCATCTTCCGTATCGGTATTAACTAACACCACCGTCGCACCAAAAATCACTTTGCCATTATTCGGCATTTTTGTGACATCAATAATTTGGCAGTTCGCAAGCTTGCCTTCAATTTCCTGAATTCGCCCCTCGCAGAATCCTTGTTGCTCACGGGCGGCATGATATTCCGCATTTTCTTTTAAATCGCCGTGTTCGCGCGCTTCTGCTATGGCTTTGATGATTTCCGGGCGGCGTTCGTTCTTTAAATATTCCAGCTCTTTGCGTAAAAGTTCTGCACCTCGAACCGTCATGGGAATTTGTTGCATATAAGAATTTCCTTAATTTGGATAAAGAAAAACTGTGGGATCCTCATGATCCCCCAGTATAAATTAATCATGTTGCGAGAAAACTTTACTCTCGTCTATTCGAGTACTATTATTGTTCGTCTTATTAAAAATAGCAACAACAAGTCCGAATTATGTCCATGTTTTCACCACGCCGATACTTTTCAAAAACTGTTTTATTTCTTACCCTAACCGCCTCCGTACACAGCTTTGCTGATGTCGATTTAACGCCACATCTCGGCAACTTGCCTGATGGCGCCAATCTCGCATTTATCGCTAAAAACTTACACCAAGATAAAATTGTCGCCGATTATCACGGGCAAACCTTCATGTTGCCGGCCAGCACACAAAAAGTCTTCACCGCATTAGCGGCAAAACTCGCTCTTGGCGATTCGTTTCAATTTCAGACCGCACTTTTAACCAACGGAGACATTCAAAACGGACAATTAAACGGCGATTTAATCGTCCGTTTCACCGGCGATCCCGATTTAACCAGTGGACAACTTTTTAATTTATTATCAGAACTGAAAAAGCAAAATATCAGTAAAATCACCGGCAATCTCATTTTAGACACCTCCGTATTCACCAGCCATGATCGCGGCTTAGGTTGGATTTGGAACGATTTAACCATGTGTTTTAATGCCCCGCCGGCGGCCGTAAACATTGATAATAACTGCTTTTATGTAGATATTGACGCCAACCAACCGCCCGGTGAGCTGGTGAAATTTAACGTGCCGTCACAATATCCGATACAAGTGTTCGGACAGGTTTATGTGGCAGATAAAGACGAAGCGCCTTATTGCCAATTAGATGCCTTAGTGCATGACAATAACCGCTATCAAGTAAAAGGCTGTTTAGCACGCCAAGCGAAACCCTTCGGGTTAAGTTTTGCCGTGCAAGATCCTAATGCCTTTGCGGCAGCGATCATTGAACGTCAGCTCAAACGCCTTAACATTGAATTTAACGGACAAGTACAACAACCCTATCGCCAACAACAAGGGCAAGTATTAGCACAACATTTCTCTAAGCCGTTGCCCGATCTCATCAAAAAAATGATGAAAAAATCCGACAACCAAATCGCCGATGCCTTGTTCCGCACGATTGCCTATCAGCAATACAAACGGCCGGCGTCTTTCCAGCTAGGCACATTAGCCATGAAACACGTCTTGGCACAAGTAGGGATTAAATTCGGCAACAGCATTATCGCCGATGGCTCAGGCTTATCCCGTCACAATCTCATCGCACCGCAAACCATGTTGCAGGTGTTGGATTACATCGCGAAAAATGAAGAAACGTTGCATCTATTAGACAGCTTCCCTGTCGCCGGTGTGGACGGCACATTAAGTGGACGTGGCTCTTTAATCAATCCGCCATTAGTCAAAAACGTCATGGCCAAAACCGGCGCACTAAAAGGTGTTTATAATCTGGCAGGTTATCTCACCAACGCGCGCGGCGAAAAAATCGCCTTCGTTCAATTTATCAACGGCTACTCCACCGGCGATCTTGAAAGCAAAACCAAACGTGCGCCATTGGTACAATTTGAAAGCGGCGTATATAACGCCTTATATCAAGATTGATTTTGCCGAATCGAAGCAAGAAAAACACCGCAAAAAACGACCGCACTTTTGTTATAATTACACGCCATACTTTCTTTAATCAGTTATAACATCCATGCAATCAAATCGTTTTGCGGCCAGTATGTTGGTTATCGGCTGTGTCTTATTTGGGCTCGGTAGCCTTATTGTTAAATTTGTTCCTGTTGGCGCCTACGCCATCGCCTTTTGGCGGTTGCTAATTGCATCAGGAATTTTTGGGCTTTTAATGAAGCTTTATCGTAAGCCCTTGCCAAAACAACCTAAGGCTTTATTTTGGGCAATCGCTTCAGGCATATTTCTCGCATTTGATTTAGCCTTTTGGCATGAAAGCATTTACGCTGTCGGACCGGGTATTTCCACTCTATTAAACAGCTTACAAATTTTCTTTTTAGCATTTATTGGTTGGCTGTTTTTTCAAGAACAGCAAAGTAAATTACAGCTTGCAAGCCTGCTTATCGCAACGGTCGGTGTAGTGCTTATTGCCAGTCCCGAACTGCAACATAACATCGAAGCGGGTTATGGTATTTTTATCGGATTACTTTCCGGCGCCTGCCTCGCCGCCTCCATGGCATCGATTCGCCAAGTACACCGCATTGAACCAATTTCCATTTTTCCACTCATGTGGCTTATCAGTATTAGCGGTGCCTCCGCATTAATTCTACCGGCACTGATATTCAACGGCGACTCCCTTTATCCAACAACACTCACGGACATCGGTTTAATTCTGACTTACGGTGTTGTTATGCAATGCATCGCCTGGGGTATGATTGCCTACACAATCCCTTTGCTCAGCCTAGGCTTAACCGGATTATTGTTACTTTCCGAACCTGTCGCTGCACTCGTTATCGACGCATTTTTATTACACAAACCCATCAACGTATGGCAATGGTTCGGGGCCTTTATCACCTTAGTCGCCATTTATTTAGGGTCACTGAAAAATAAATGAAAAAAACACCGCACTTTATGCCACAAAACGCTGCAATCGTTTACGTTAGAGGGGGGAAATGGTAGAATGCGCCACCAGTTTGGGCGCGCGATACAATTTATTGTCATGACAGTGCGACCGAAATTCAATCTATCCCAGCATACATAGAAATTGTTAGAGAAAACCATGACCAACATCCACAATCATAAAATCCTCATCCTCGACTTTGGTTCCCAATATACCCAACTTATCGCCCGTCGTGTACGTGAAATCGGTGTATATTGTGAGCTTTGGGCGTGGGATGTGACTGAACAACAAATCCGTGATTTCAATCCAACGGGGATTATCCTTTCCGGTGGCCCGGAAAGTACCACGGAAGAAAACAGCCCGCGTGCGCCAGAATATGTTTTTAACGCCGGTGTGCCGGTGTTAGGTATTTGCTACGGCATGCAAGCCATGGCAATGCAACTTGGCGGTTTAACCGAGACCTCTGATCACCGCGAGTTCGGCTATGCTTCCGTTTTAATGGAAAATACCACCGCACTTTTCGCTGATCTCAATGACGGCGATAACAAATTGGATGTGTGGATGAGCCATGGCGATAAAGTAACGCGTTTACCTGAAAACTTCCAAGTTACTGGTACGACTCCAACCTGCCCAATTGCGGCAATGTCTGACGAAAACCGTCGTTTCTACGGTGTGCAATTCCATCCGGAAGTTACCCACACTAAAAAAGGCTTGGAATTATTAACCAATTTCGTGGTGAACATTTGCGGTTGCGAAACCAAATGGACCGCCGAAAACATCATTGAAGACGCCGTTGCCCGCATTAAAGAGCAAGTAGGCGATGACGAAGTGATTTTAGGCTTATCCGGTGGCGTGGACTCTTCTGTAGTCGCGTTGTTATTACATCGCGCCATCGGCAAAAACTTACATTGCGTGTTTGTCGATAACGGTTTATTGCGTTTAAACGAAGGCGATCAAGTCATGGAAATGTTCGGCAATAAATTCGGCTTAAACATCACGCGTGTCGATGCAGAAAGTCGTTTCTTAAGCGAACTTGCCGGCGTATCTGATCCTGAAGCGAAACGTAAAATTATCGGCAAAGTGTTTGTAGACGTATTCGATGATGAATCGAAAAAACTAACAAAAGTAAAATGGTTGGCACAGGGCACCATTTACCCTGACGTAATCGAGTCTGCTGCGAGCAAAACAGGCAAAGCACATGTGATTAAATCCCACCACAACGTAGGCGGCTTGCCGGATTATATGAAACTCGGCTTAGTCGAACCGTTGCGTGAATTGTTCAAAGATGAAGTGCGTAAAATCGGTCTAGCTTTAGGTTTACCGGCTGAAATGATCAATCGCCACCCATTCCCGGGCCCGGGTTTAGGCGTGCGTGTACTCGGCGAAGTGAAAAAAGAATACTGCGATTTATTACGCCGTGCCGATGCCATCTTTATCGAAGAATTACGCAACAGCGGTTGGTATGAAAAAACCAGCCAAGCCTTCAGCGTGTTCCTGCCGGTGAAATCTGTCGGCGTGATGGGCGACGGACGTAAATATGACTGGGTGATTTCCTTGCGTGCCGTAGAAACAATCGATTTTATGACCGCACATTGGGCACATTTGCCTTATGATTTATTAGGCAAAGTGTCTAACCGCATTATCAATGAAGTGAACGGTATTTCCCGCGTTGTGTATGACATCAGCGGAAAACCCCCAGCAACGATAGAGTGGGAATAAAAAACCTACATTTTCAAATTTAAACGGCTTGTAACCCTGAGAAATCAGGGTTACTTTTCTATTGAGAGAGATTCTCTCATCGAACGAAAGACAGACAACAATGATCTGTCTACAAGTACTTATTAACCGAACACATTTTCCAAGTGAGTTTGGTAGTCTGCCAAATATTTTTCTACCTGTGGATTTTTAATTACATCAGTACATAAAAATGTCGGCAAGCGACTCATTAATTACATAACTACCATCCGGTTCTAATTGGATAACTCATGTCTCCACAAGTATCAAATTCTATTAATTCACTCCACTCCTCAGGAGGAATACCTTCTTCTTTATAAAAGAAAAAATAGGTCATGTGAACATAGCCATAAGACTTACCTTGTTTTCTAATAGATAAATCTTGTACAAACCCATCATAAGCAGAGTCTTGTACCGAACAGCAATTAGGGTTTATTTTTTTGAATTCCTCGACTGTCTTATAGGGTATTATATGTAGCCTTCTTCCTTCTGGTGTAGATGCAACTTTAGGAAATCCGATCAATAAAAATTCAATAGCTCTATCAATTAATTCTTGCTCTGAATATAACTGAGAAATATTCGCGTCTTTCTTTTCGCAATATCCTAACACATTAACAAAGCCCTTAAATTCCATATAAAGAAAAGGCAATAACAACAACATAAAATAATATCGTTTTTTTACTTTTCTCATTTTATGGATTATTTTGATTATCATTTAAATATTTTACTCTTGCTACGTATCATTCTTACAAATTGAAGGCTCTCTTTGATGTATAAAATTTCACGGCATTCCTACCACAGAAACACTGTTAACCTAGAAGTTATAAACAAGCACAAAAAACAATCAATACAAAGAAACCAAAACCGTGATCCAAATCACAACGTAGCGTGCAACTTGTTGCAC
>NZ_CALIWN010000027.1:0-8208 GCF_938046485.1 uncultured Aggregatibacter sp.
AAGTATAGGCCCTTATAGGGGAGCCTAAAAACCGCACGTTTTACGTGCGGATTGTGATTTGAATAAATCAAAGGCCGATTTCGGCACACCGTCAACATCAGCCTTTTGATGAATAAGTGCGGTCGGTTTTCAACATGTTTTTCTACATTGGAAAACGTTTCCAAAATCCACCGCACTTTTTGTTTCTGCCAACCGCTAAAAGGGATTACATTGTGCCGGATTACCGCTGGTTAGCCCCACTTTAAACCATTGCAAACGCTGAGCTGACGTGCCATGGGTAAAACTATCGGGAACCACATAACCTTGGCTGCGTTTTTGTAAACGGTCATCGCCTACGGATTCCGCCGCATTAAACGCTTTTTCAATATCGCCACGTTCAAATAAACCGCTTTTTACCGCTTGTGATGCCCACACGCCGGCATAGCAATCCGCCTGAAGTTCTAATTTCACGGAAAGTTGATTTGCTTCCGTGCGGGATGAACGACTTTGCAGACGATGCACTTGTGTCAACGTGCCGAATAAATTCTGTACATGATGCCCCACTTCATGGGCAATCACATAAGCGAACGCGGATTCGCCGGCCGCCCCCAGTTTATTTTTCATGTCGTTATAAAAGGATAAATCCAAATAGACCCGTTGATCATTTGGACAATAAAATGGCCCCATGGCAGATTGCCCGGTGCCGCATGCTGTCGGGGTTACGCCGTTGTAGATAACCATGCGAGGTTCTACATATTGTCGATTATTTTTGGAAAAGTATGTGGACCACACTTCCTCTGTATCGCCAAGCACCACTTTAGAGAGTTTAAATAATTGGTCTTCTTGCTGTGATTGCAAAGGTGAACTTTGCGTAGTGCCCACCTCCATCTCACCAACCAAGCCTGATAAATCCACGCCATAATAAGCGCCGACCAAAATAATGATCAGCCCCAAAACACCGGTCGGTTTTCCGCCACCGAAACCACCGCCCGAGGCGCGTCTGTCTTCCACATTTGAACTTTCTCTACGACCTTGCCAACGCATAAGCTTTCCTATCTTTAAGTTAAATTCGCGCTATTCTAATCTAGAACCCTTTTTTCCGCCTAACATTTTATTCCTAGACTTATACGGCTGAATTGGGTATGTTGTGACTCCCTAAATCAATCAACAAGGAGATGAAAATGGGATTATTTGATTTTATCGGCGATATCGGTAAGAAAATCTTCAGCAAAGAAGAAGAGGCTTCCGCCGCAGTAACCCAACACATTAACGAAGACAACCCGGGGGTTGCGGATGTGGCGGTGAAAGTCGAAAACGGCGTGGCGAAAATTTCAGGCGTGGCAAGCTCTGCCGATGCGTTGGAAAAAGCGGTATTAATGGCGGGTAACATCATCGGTATCAACAATGTCAATATTGATGACGTAACAATAAAAAACGGCGAATCCCTTGCCGGCGATGATGAATTTTATATCATCCAAAAAGGCGATACCCTTTGGAAAATTGCTGAAAAACATTACGGTGACGGCAACAAATATGCTGCCATCGTAACGGCAAATAAAGAAGTGATTAAAGACGCAGATAAAATCTTCCCGGGCCAAAAAATTCGTTTACCGAAAAGCCTATAGTGTTATTAAAAACCTTTGAATAAATGACCGCACTTGATGATATAAGTGCGGTTTTTTTTACTGTGTTTTAATTGAATCACAGCGTGCTTGTTGCACGAAATTGTGAAACCCAAAAGGGGTAAATAACGTTCCGTACGTGGTTTGGTCGTGCATCAAGATGCACGGTACGCACTTATAGTATTATTTAAAAACGTTTAAATAAACGACCGCACTTGATGGTATAAGTGCGGTCTTTTTTTTATTATGTTTTAACTATTCTTCAATAGAACGCAATAATTCATTAATACCGACTTTGCCTAAAGTCTTGGCATCTACTTTTTTCACGATAACAGCACAGTAAAGGCTGTATTTACCGCATTTTGACGGGAGGCTACCGGACACTACAACGGAACCTGCCGGCACGCGACCATAGTGAATTTCGCCGGTTTCGCGATCATAAATTTTGGTAGATTGGCCGATAAAGACACCCATGGAAATCACACAACCGTCTTCAACAATCACCCCTTCTACTACTTCAGAACGTGCGCCGATAAAGCAGTTATCGCCGATAATGGTTGGGTTGGCTTGTAAGGGTTCTAATACGCCACCGATCCCTACGCCACCGGATAAGTGCACGTTTTTACCGATTTGTGCGCAAGAGCCGACTGTTGCCCAAGTATCCACCATCGTTCCTTCGCCCACATACGCCCCGATATTCACGTAAGATGGCATTAATACTGTGTTTTTAGCAATGTATGCCCCTTTACGAACGGTAGCAGAAGGCACGACACGGAAACCTTCTTGTTGGAAACGTTCTTCTGTGTAATCGGCAAATTTTAAAGCGACTTTGTCGTAGTATTTGGTTTCTGCACCATCAATAATGTGATTGTCATTGATACGGAAAGAGAGCAACACCGCTTTCTTCAACCATTGGTGAGTGACCCATTCGTCATCAATTTTTTCGGCGACACGGTATTTGCCACAATCTAAGCCTTCGATCACTTCTTCAATGGCGGCACGGATTTGTGCATCAACGGTTTTCGGTGTAATTTCTGCGCGTTTTTCAAAGGCGTTTTCAATGATTTGTTGTAAATTTGACATGTTTTTTCCTATATCAATGTGAGTTAAATAAACGTTATAAAACATCTAATGTGACGTTATCAAAAAGTTTTTTTACCGCATTATTATCGTGCAGACGTTCGGCTTTTTCTACGTTTTCACGGGTTAAGTGCGGTGAAAAATAAGTAATAAAATCATACATATAATTACGTAAGAACGCACTGTTCTTAAAAGCGATTTGGGTCATGCTTGGGCGGAAGAGATGATCCGCTTTAATGGCAATGAGATCCGTATCTGCTGCAGTATGCGCCATGGATGCCATGATACCCACGCCCAATCCCATGCGTACATAGGTTTTAATAATATCGGCATCCGTTGCCGTAAAGACGATATTTGGCAAAATCCCAGCGCCATTAAACGCATAATCTAAATCTGATACGCCGGTGAAACCGAATGTATAGGTTACCAGTGGGTATTTGCCTAATTCTTCAATGGTCAGCTGTTCACATTTCGCTAAGGGATGATCAGGCCTTATGATCACAGAACGATTCCATAAATAACAAGGCAATAAGACTACCCCATCAAATAAATACTGCGCTTCGGTGGTGATCGCCAAATCCACTTCATCTGATAATAGCGCATCGTAAATTTGTGAAGGCGAACCTTGGTGAATATGCAGGCTCACATTCGGGTAACGCTTAGAAAAACGCTCAACCACCGATGGCAACATATAACGTGCTTGCGTATTCGTTGTGGCGATGCGTAACATCCCATGATCCGGCTTCGTATATTCATCGGCAATTGAACGAATGCCTTGCATTTTCATCATTAATTCTCGAGAAATGGCGACAATGCGCTTTCCCGGAGGCGTTAAGCCTTTAATATGTTTGCCGTTACGCTCAAAAATTTCCAATCCAAGTTCACTTTCTAATAAGCGAACTTGCTTACTGATTCCCGGCTGTGAAGTAAACAGGGCATTTGCCGCTTCCGTCACATTAAAATTTTGATTCACAATCTCAACCACATAGCGAAGTTGCTGAAATTTCATGGTTTCCTCTCGTTAATCATGAGCACTATTTTTTATAACGTTTACTGAGTTCCGAATAGCGTTTGACGGCTTTACGAATCTGTCCGGCTTTCGGTTTACGGCGTTGTTTATGGGCGTCAACTTTTGTTTCCGTTTCCGGTGGTAGCCCCACTAAATCACGCAAATAATTCACTTCATCTAACGCCATTTCCTGCCAACCGCCACGCGGCAAGGTTTTCATTAATTTAATATTGCCATAACGAATGCGAATCAAGCGGCTGACTTGAATGCCTTGAGATTCCCATAAACGACGTACTTCACGGTTGCGCCCCTCCATCAAGGTGACATCAAACCATTGATTCATGCCAACGCCACCGCCGAATTTAATCTCTTTAAAATTCGCCAGGCCATCTTCTAACTGCACGCCTTTTTTTAAGCGAGCTAACATCGCTTCATCCACTTGCCCGAAAACACGCACAGAATATTCCCGTTCCACTTCACGGCTTGGATGCATTAAGCGATTCGCCAGTTCGCCATCAGTCGTAAATAACAGCAAACCTGACGTGTTAATATCCAAACGCCCGACCGCAATCCAACGTGCACCGTTTAAACGAGGCAAGCGATCAAACACCGTTGCGCGCCCTTCCGGATCATGACGAGTGCAAAGCTCCCCTTCCGGTTTGTAATACATTAACACCCGACACACTTCTTTTTGTGCTTGTGTGAGATTAATAAGATTGCCGTCAATCCGCACTTTCACGCCTGAATGTACGTTAATGCGATCACCTAATGTAGCGATTTTGCCGTCCACGCTCACGCGATTTTCTGCAATGATGGCTTCGATTTCACGGCGGGAACCTTGTCCGGCACGGGCTAAGACTTTTTGTAATTTTTCGCCCTCTGCTGCCATGGATTTATTGACAGATTTCGGCGCAGATTGACGGGGTTTGGCTCCCACTGTTTTTTCTTTATTATTGGCTGAAAAGTGCGGTCGATTTGACGTGCGTTTTTGTGTTGTGGCTTTCATAAATCCTCGTTGTCGCTTTCCCAAGCGTCTGTTGTCGATTAAATAAATGGTGTAATGGCGCCGCTGCCTTCGCGTAAAATCACCGGTGTATTTTCGGTTAAATCCACCACTGTGGTAGGTTCTTGCCCTAAATAACCACCGTGAATAATTAAATCTACCTGACGTTCCAAACGATCACGGATTTCTTCCGGATCCGATTGCGTGATATGTTCTTCATTCGGCAACATCAAAGAGCAAGACAAAATCGGTTCGCCTAAGGCTTTCAATAAATCCAAGGCGATTTGATTATCCGGTACACGAATGCCGATGGTTTTACGTTTCGATGTCATTAAACGACGCGGCAATTCTTTCGTCGCCGTTAAAATAAACGTATAACGACCGGGCGTGTTATTTTTAATTAAACGATAGGCAGAATTGGTCACCAACGAATAATTGGATAATTCGGACAAATCACTACATACCAACGTAAAATTGTGCCCTTCCGGCAACTGGCGAATTTGCACGATACGATCCATGGCGTGCTTATCGCCGATCATACATCCCAAGGCGTAACCGGAATCAGTCGGATACACAATGACGCCACCGTTACGCAGAATTTCAACTGCCTGATTAATCAATCGGGCTTGCGGATTTTCGGGATGAATATAAAAAAATTGACTCATATTCTTCACTCTCCGAGTAAATAGCGAGGCATTATACCAGTTTCAAATAAGGCGGGATAACGGTTTGTTTTACAGAACCCCTATATCACGCCGATTTAAAATGATTGAAAAATTGACCGCACTTTACTTCACTGAACCACACGTCAAACAATACAAATATTGCCCTTTCGGATCGTTAAAGCGAGTTAATGTGCCAAGCGGTTTAGTTAACTGCGTGAACGCTTTCGGTAACCCAACGCTTTCAAGCACGAAACCTTGCGCCCAAGTTTTCGCATCGCCTTTGAAGTCACGTAACATTTTTTTCAATAATGAGCTGTCTTCATCCACAATCCATTCCACTGAGAATGAGGCTTCATCGAGTTTATCTTTTTCTGCCCGTTTTTCATTCACTAATTCAATTGTCTTACCGATGGCCGTATCTAATGTCCCAAGCTCATCTACCAATTTATGTTCAAGCGCTTCAGAGCCTAGCCAAACCTGACCTTGCGCAATATTATCCACTTGCGCCTTGGTTAAATGGCGACCCTCACTGACTTTCGTTAAAAATTGATCGTAGCCATGTTCAATTTCCAACTGAATAACATCATTTAAGGTTGGCGATAAAGGTGAAAATAATGAACTGAACCTTAAATCAGAGGTTTTCACGCCATCTGCGGTAATCCCCATTTTTTTAATGGTGTTCTCAAAGGTCGGCAACATAGCAAAAATACCGATTGAGCCGGTAATCGTATTTTTATCGGCGACAATATAATCGGCTGTCGAGGAAATCCAATAGCCACCTGAAGCCGCCATACCGCCCATAGAAACCACCACAGGTTTGCCGGCATTTTGTAAATGTGTCACTTCTTGACGAATGATCTCTGAAGCAAACGCACTGCCACCGGGGCTATTGACACGCAACACCACGCCTTTCACTTTGTCGTCGTCATAGGCTTGGCGTAACAATTTGGCAACTGTATCGCCACCCACATTTTCTTCGTCGCTGTCACCATCAATAATAGCGCCTTCCACATTCACTACCGCAATCTGGTTGTCGGTTTCCCCATGCATACGATCAGGCAAAGAGGCTAAATATCTCTCGTAATCCACCATTTTCGGTTGATGATCCTTATCTTCACCGAAAAGTGCGGTCAGTTTTTTATCTAAATTTAAACGATCTATTGCGCCGGTTACGAGCTTGCGTTGCTTCACATAGGCCGCGGTATCACCTTTTAACGCTTTCAATTCGGTTAAAAACGTATGTGCGTCCGGTGCAACGGCACTTTGCTGAATATCACGATTCTCTGCCACACGTTGCTTATAATGATTCCACATGGTATTTAACCAACGTTGTAAATTCGCCTTGGCTTCATCAGACATCTCATTGCGTAAATACGGTTCGACTGCCGATTTGTAAGTGCCGACGCGAAAGACGTGCGGGTTCACTTCGAGTTTATCGAGCATATCTTTAAAATACAGCGTTTCCTGTGCCAAACCATCAATGGACACGGAACCTGTCGGGTTCATATAAATTTCATCGGCATAACTGGCAAGGAAATATTGCGCTTGATTATAGTTATCCGCATAAGCAATCACCTGTTTGCCGCTTTCTTTGAAATTTTCAATCGCCTCGCCCACATATTCAAGCGCCGGCAAATCACCGCCTTGGAAAAAGTTTAAATCCAACACTAAACCACGAATATTGTCGTCTTGTGCGGCAGAATCAATCGCATATACCAGATCAAAAGTAGAATATTGTTGCGGAATATTCTGCCCATCCAGCTCTTTTAAAAGGGTTTTGAAATCGTTTTTCTCATCGCGATTATCGGCCAAATAGCCATCTAAATTGAGCAATAACGCCCCTTGATCACCTCTTAGCACAGTTTTTTCCGACTTATCTGCGCCAATCATCAAGGTTGCAACAGATAAAAGCACCAAAACGAAAACAAGAAACACCAAATTCATGACCAAATCACGAATAAAATTTAATATTCGCCAAGCGAACTTAATACAAGATAAAATGACGTTCATACCACCTCAAAAAGCGATCTAAAAGGATGCTTAAAATACCACAAACCGCCTGCGCAATAAACACGCGGAAAAAATAAACTGTGCTATAATCCACCGCACTTTTCGTCTCACCCACAAATGAAGGACAATCATGGATGCATTAAAATTGCTTACCGAGCGTTATTCGGAGAAAAAACTGAGCGCCCCAGCCCCCGATAAACACCAATTAACCCAAATGTTTCAAGCGGCATTGCGCAGCCCTGATCATGGCAGGCTGCAACCTTATCGTTTTATTGTCATTGAGCAAGATAAAATGACGGAATTAAGCCGTTTATTAAAAAGCGCCGTACATGAACTGAACCTTGGTGAAGAACGCTTGAAAAAAGCCGAAAACCTAGCAACCCGCGCCCCAATGATCATCGGTGTTGTTGCCAAAATCGATCCGAATATTAAAAAAGTTCCGGAATGGGAACAACTGCTTTGCGCAGGTTGCGCGACCTATGCCATTCAATTAGCGGCAAACGCTTTAGGCTTTAAAAACGTTTGGGTTAGCGGCCCTTGGTTGGACGGGAGCGACTTACGCCAAGCATTCCAATGCGATACTGCAGATAAAATCATCGGTTTCTTGATGATCGGATCTGCTGAAGATAAATTGGAAAGAGAGAAAAAAACGTTAAATTTGGATGAGCTTGTGTTTTCTCTTTAATGTAAAAATACCCCAAAAACAGACCGCACTTGACTAAGCAATCAAAGTGCGGTCTGTTTTTTTATTATAGCAAGCCAAAGTCTGGCTATAAAAACCATACACTATGCGTATGGAGCTAAATAGCTTAAGCGATGAACAGAAAAAAATCCCTGCTA
>NZ_CALIWN010000028.1:0-42807 GCF_938046485.1 uncultured Aggregatibacter sp.
ACGTTATTTAACCCTTTCGGGTATTCATGATTTCGTGCAACAAGTTGCACGCTACGATTCTTTTGTTTTCAGGGCGTCGCTGTCCTACCCATTAGACAACAAGCTCATATCCGATTAATTCGCTTTCCACTCGCCGTTCACGACAGTACCAACGACGTGGTAATCATTCGTGAAAACAGCAAGGTTGGCGATTTTGCCAGCTTCGACAGAACCTAAACGGTCATCGACACCGATAGCGCGTGCCGGATAAAGGTTACTCATGCGAATCGCTTCGGCAAGAGGAATCTCAACATATTCCACCGCATTTTTGATGGATTCCATCATGGTGATAGAAGCACCTGCGATCGTGCCGTTACCGTCATAGCAACGTCCTTCTTTCACATAAATGGTTTTACCCACGAAGGTGAAGGTTTCTAGTTCAGGGCCTGCACCGGCAGCCGCTAAAGAATCGGTCACAATACAAAGTTTGTCGCCTTTCACTTTTTTATCCAAACGCACATTACCAAAATCCACATGTACGCCGTCCACGATAATGCCGGTGTAAACGTCAGAATCCAATACTGCACCCACCACGCCCATGGCACGACCGGAACTGATCGGCGACATGGCATTGTGTAAGTGCGTTGCAAAAGTTGCGCCTTTACGGAAAGCCGCTTTTGCCACGTCATAGGTGGCGTTAGAGTGACCGACTGACACCACGATGCCACTTTTCACAAAATCAGGCGTGTAATTGATGGTTGGGTTTTCTGCGGCAATGGTGAGTTTGGTGATCACATCGGCGTTTTCACACAAGAAATCTTTCATTTCAGGTGAAATTTCACGGATATATTCCGGACGGTGTACGCCTTTTTTCTCTACGCTCAAATACGGCCCTTCAATATGCAAACCCAGTGCTTGGTTTTTATGTTTATTCAAATATTCACGCATAACTTTCACCGCACTTTTGATGCCCTCATCCGGTGCCGTAATAAAGGTTGGCAAGAAGCTGGTGCAGCCGGATTTCAGGTTGGTCGCTTGCATGATTTCTAAGGTTTCTACACTGGTTTGGTCGTTGAACATCACACCACCACAACCGTTTAATTGCAAGTCAATAAAACCGGCAGTGAGGTTATGCCCCTCTAAATCAAGGGTCTTAATGCCGCTTTCCAATTCGCTTTGTGGAATCACTGCTTCAATGTGTTCGCCATTCACGACCACCGCATAATCCCGAAGGATTTCATGTTTGGTGTAAATGACAGAATTAATTAATGCATATTTCATAATCGTACCTTTAAATAATCTAAAAATTCACCGCACTTTTGCGCTAAACATTACAACACGCTATGAATAGCGTGACTTTCCAAGTCGGTGAAATATTTCACGGTTTTTACTTTCAACTCTTGCAACGCCGGCTCATCACACACCAACACAAAATGGCGATGTAATTGCAATGCGCTGACCGTCCACATGTGATTTACTGCGCCTTCAACAGCGGCTTGCACAGCGAGCGCTTTGGAATGCCCTGTTGCCAAAATCATCACTTCTTCTGCGTCTAACAAGGTGCCGACCCCAATGGTTAAGGCATATTTCGGCACTTTATTGACATCATTATCAAAAAAGCGAGAATTGGCGATGATCGTATCCGGTGTAAGGGTTTTAATACGGGTACGGGAGCTCAACGAAGAAGCCGGTTCGTTAAAGGCAATATGGCCATCTACGCCAACGCCGCCCATGAATAAATGAATTTTGCCGTAAGATTTGATTTTTTCTTCGTAACGGCGACATTCTTCATCATGATCGTCCGTATTGCCGTCTAAAATATTGATGTTTTGCGGCTGAATATCAATGTGGTTGAAAAAATTGTTATGCATGAAGCTGTGATAGCTTTCCGGGTGTTCTTTCGGAAGACCCACATATTCATCCATGTTGAATGTGACCACATGTTTAAAACTCACTTCACCGGCTTGGTTTAAGCGGATCAGTTCTTGGTAAGTTTTAAGTGGCGTTCCGCCGGTAGGTAAACCCAATACAAACGGGCGTTCTTCGGTGGGATTAAAACGATTGATTCTGTCAACGATGTGACGTGCTGCCCAACGGCTAACTTGTTGTTCGTTATGTAGAGGGATAAGGCGCATAATAAACTTCCTTTATTGTGACCGCACTTTACAATCATTTTGTAGGAACAGGCGTTATGCCTGTCCCATTTATGTCATAAAGAGAATTTAGGACAGGCATAACGCCTGTCCCCACCAGAAAAGTGCGGTCTCTTTTTCCATTAAATTAGAGATATTTCGCTTTTAATTCTTTTGCTCTTGCTAACTGAGCGTCAGTCGCTTTTGCCGTCATTGGTTCACGACAATAGCCGGCATCCACACCTTCCAATTTCAACAATTCTTTGATGGTTAAATACAAACCATTCGCTAAGATACCTTCGATTAAATCGTTGGTCACATGTTGAATTTCACGAGCTTCAGCCAGTTTGCCTTGTTTGGTCAAGTCAAAAATTTGTCTTGCACGAACACCGTTGACGTTGAATGTACTACCGATAGCACCATCCACCCCTAAAGCCACCGCCGGCAACATCATTTCATCGAAGCCGGCCCAAATTAAGTGGTTTGGATACGCTTTTTGTAAACGTTCTAATAAGTAGAAGTCACCTGCGGTAAATTTCACACCAAGCACTTTCGGGTTTTTGTAAAGTTCGCCGAATTGTTCTACGCCCATGTTTACGCCGGTTAAGAACGGAATGGAGTAAACGATCATGTTGTTACCGGTTTCGGCAATGATGGTGTCGTAGTAGTGTTTGATTTCAGGGAAGCTGAATTTGTAGTAGAACGGGGTTACCGCAGAAAGGCAGTCATAGCCTAATTCAGTGGCATATTTACCTAATTCCACCGCTTCGTGTAAATTCACGCTACCCACTTGTGCGATTAACGCCACTTGGTCTTTTGCTTCATCTTTTGCAATACGGAAGATTTGTTTTTTCTCTTCGGTAGAAAGCATGAAGTTTTCACCGGTAGATCCGCCCACATACAAACCATTGACTTTCATTTTGTCGATATTGTGGCGAATAATTTGGCGTAAGCCTTTTTCATTAATAGAGCCATCTTCGTTAAATGACACTAATAACGCACTGAAAATACCTTTTAAATCACGCATTGTTTTCTCCTGTTTAGTATTTAATACGTTGTTCTAAAATGACATTAAGAGTTTTCTCTTTTATCTTAATCGCTTTTTCATGCTCCGCTTGAACCAGCAAAGCATAAATTAAATCTAAAACGAATAATTGCGCCGTTTTGGTACCAATGGAATCCCCTTGCAGTTTCCCTTGTTTATTACCATTGACCAACACAAAATCCGCATATTCGGTTAACGGGGAACGCATACTGTGGGTCAATGCTACCGTTGTTGCGCCGTTTTCCTTGGCAATTTTTAATGCATGCGCCGTTTCTTGCGAATAGCCGGAGTGACTGATGCCAATCGCCACATCATTACGTTGTAATAACGCCACCTGCATATACATAAAATGGTTGTTGCCGCTCGCATCCACTTGAATGCCAATCCGCATGAATTTGTTCTTGGCTTCTTCTGCCGTTACGCCGGAGGATCCGACACCAAAGAGAAAAACTCTGTTCGCGCCTCGAATGGCTTTTACAACCACTTCTAACTGATGAAAATCCAACAAATTAATCGTTTCGTTCATCACTGAATTAATGGCTGATTGCAATTTATGTGCAATCGTTTGTGAATCATCGTTAGGTAAGATCTCCGTTTCTAGCACCGTATCATCTCGACCTTCCCGTGTTTTCGCCAGCTCAATCGAAAACGCCAACTTAAAATCACTAAATCCTTTAAACCCCAGTGTACGGCAGAAACGCACAAGTGTCGCCTCTCCGACATCTAAACGTTCGGCAAGCTGCGCCAAGGAATACTGCATAATACAATCAGGCGATTGGGTAATGACATCCGCAATTTTTTTCTCCGTCTTCGTCAGGCTTTGATAAAGCGAACTGAGGAAGTTAAGTACATTTCCGTTTCCCACCATAAACAACCCTAATCATGTAATTTAGCCATGTAATTGAGTAAGTGCCCATGCAGCCGCGCCGATAAGTCCGGCATCTTGCCCTAATTGAGCCGCATCCAACGGACAACGATAAATTTCCGGCATTTGCGCCAAATACTGTTTCACCAAAGGCAAATAGCCCTCAGCCAACCCAACGCTACCCCCAATGACCACGTGTTGTACGTCCATACCAATCACTAAATCCGCCACTAAATTGGCAATCGCTTTTGCTGAACGAGACACAAGTGCGGTCGCTTTTTCATCCATTTTTCTAAAACGGGCAAAGACTTCTTTGGGATCGCAAGGATCGTCCCATTGTTTGGAAACCGCTTCAATGGCGCGTCCCGCTGCGATGGCTTCCACACAACCGACTCGACCACAGCCGCATACTGGTCCATTGGGATCCGCAAGGGTATGTCCAATATGGCCGGCAATGCCATTCGGTTCGGTGAGTAATTGGTGGTTTAAAACTAACCCGCCACCTACGCCCGTAGAGACGGTAATAAAAGCAAAGTTTTGAAGGTTATTTTTATCTTGCAGTTGATATTCCGCATAAGTCGCCGCCTGTGCGTCATTTAATAATAACACCGGCTTGAACGTATGCTGAGAAAGGCTTTGTTTTAGAGGGAAATAAGCCAGTCCGCCTAAATTTTTCGGGTTAAGTGCGGTCAATATTCCTTTATTGATGATGCCTGTGGAGGCAACCGCAACATAATCGAATTGCCCCGCATAATCCGAAAGTAATTGTGCTAGCGTTTGATGCATTGCCTCCACCACATTTTCTTGCGGTGTGTGGATTTGTTGACGTTGTGTCACTTGGTTCCCTGACACAATGGCTGAGGCGATTTTAGTTCCGCCGATATCTAAGGCTAAGCAACGCATCATGTTTCCCCTCTTAATTATTTATTTGCAGAATTAACCGCACTGGAGAACCAGCTAACGATATGTTCTAAACGGGTTAATGCGGAACCTACGGTCACGAAATCCGCACCGATCTCAATGGCGGTTTTGGCAAGTTCCGGTGTGTTGTAACGTCCTTCTGCCATCACTTTGCAACCGGCAGCTTTCAAATCTTTCACTAATTGATAGTCCGGTTCCTCCGGTACAGCGCCACCTGTGTAGCCTGACATGGTGCTACCCACAATATCAAAGCCTAATTTTTGGCAGTACAACCCTTCTTCTAAATTGGAGCAATCCGCCATGGCAAGACAGCCCATTTCATGAATTTTTTTGACCGCACTTTCAATATCAACAGGACGCGGACGATGGGTGCCATCCACTGCAATGATATCCGCACCGGCATGGGCTAAATCTTCAATGTCTTGTAAAAACGGCGTGATACGCACCGGGCTGTCCGGCAAATCGCGTTTTACAATACCGATAATCGGCACATTGACGGTTGGACGCGTTGCTTTCAAGTTGTCCACGCCTTCAATACGTAGTCCAGCCGCACCACCGATAACGGAAGCCTGCGCCATCGCGGCAACAATTTCCGGCTTATCCATCGGGCCATCATCGACCGGTTGGCAGGACGCAATCAATCCATTTTGAATTTTGGCAAAAACTTCTTGGTGGGATAATTTGTGCTGAGTGAATGACATAAAAACTCCTATTAATTTGCGGCTGCATTTGGCAGTCATTCTTGTCATCGTGCATTATATGATAACAATACTTCATTTTGAAATATATTTTTGAAGTGTTTTTCCAATGATGTGATCTACCTCTCATTTCTGAAATAAAACTTCATAATCTATTTGAAAATGATTTTTTTACTTTAGAATGGATACCGAGTTGTAATCTAACTATGTTTCAAAACATCAATTAACTTACTATCATTACAGGAGTAGCTTATGAAACTAGCAAAACTTTTCCTTGCCACTGCAATCGCATTAGGTGTGACTTCCGCTGCTAACGCTGCAGAGTATGATTTAAAATTCGGTATGAACGCAGGTACGTCTTCTAACGAATACAAAGCCGCTGAAATGTTTGCCAAAGAAGTGAAAGAAAAATCCAACGGCAAAATTGAAATTTCTCTTTACCCAAGTTCCCAATTAGGTGACGACCGCGCCATGTTAAAACAATTAAAAGACGGTGCGTTAGACTTCACTTTTGCTGAATCTGCACGTTTCCAATTGTTCTATCCAGAAGCGGCTGTGTTTGCTTTACCTTACGTTATCAGTGACTACAGCGTGGCACAAAAAGCGTTATTCGACACGGCATTCGGTAAAGACTTAATCCAAAAAATGAACAAAGATTTAGGCTTAACCTTATTATCCCAAGCCTATAACGGTACACGCCAAACCACCTCTAACCGTGCAATCAACAGCATTGCTGACATGAAGGGCTTAAAATTACGCGTACCAAACGCGGCAACTAACTTGGCGTACGCAAAATATGTGGGTGCATCCCCAACACCAATGGCATTCTCCGAAGTGTATTTAGCATTACAAACGAACTCCGTTGACGGTCAAGAAAACCCATTGGCAACCGTTCAAGCACAAAAATTCTATGAAGTGCAAAAATACTTGGCAATGACCAACCACATTTTGAACGACCAACTTTATCTTGTAAGTAACGAAACCTTTGCTGACTTACCGGCTGACTTACAAAAAGTGGTTCGTGATGCAGCACAAAAAGCCGCAGAATATCACACCAAATTATTCGTTGACGGTGAAAAAGAATTAGTGACTTTCTTTGAAAAACAAGGTGTAACCGTAACATATCCGGATCTCGCCCCATTCAAAGAAGCGATGAAACCTTTCTATGCTGACTTTGTAAAACAAACCGGAACAAAAGGCGAAGAAGCACTTAAAGAAATTCAAGCCATCAGCAAATAATACGCTTATTCGTGTGCCTGTTTCGGCAGGCACGCTTTTTCTCTCCTTTATTATTCAACGGAGTTGAATATGAAAATCTTTAATAAACTCGAAGAATGGATCGGTGGGGCACTATTCCTCGTGATATTCTGCATTCTTGTTTTGCAAATTCTATTCAGACAAGCTTTCCACTCCCCATTAATTTGGAGTGAAGAACTTGCCAAATTGCTGTTCGTTTATGTCGGTATGCTCGGCATTAGCGTTGCCGTCAGAAAACAAGAGCACGTTTATATCGACTTCTTGACTAACTTAATGCCACCGGCAGTCAAAAAAATCACCAATACATTCGTACAAATCGTGATTTTCCTCGGTGTGATTTTCTTTATCCACTTTGGTATCAAAACCTATTTAGGTGCCAGTTTCCCAATTGATGCGTTAGGCGGTATTTCTGAAAAATGGATCTATGCCTCTTTACCAATCATTGCCGTATTGATGCTCGTTCGCTTCTTCCAAGCGCAAGCAGACAACTTCAAAGAAAACAAAAGCTATTTGCCGGCAACCTTCTTTATCGTAAGTGCGGTCGTTTTATTAGGCATTTTATTCCTGGCTCCTGACTGGTACAAAGTCTTCCGCGTTACCGAATATGTCAAATTGGGCGCAAATGCCGTTTATGTGGCATTGCTTTTCTGGTTAGTGATTATGTTCTTGGGCGTACCAGTGGGCTGGTCATTATTTATCACAACCCTACTTTACTTCTCTATGACTCGTTGGAATGTGGTGAATGCGGCTTCTGAAAAACTCACCATGAGTTTGGACAGTTTCCCACTTCTTGCCGTACCATTCTATATTCTTACCGGGATTTTAATGAATACCGGTGGTATCACCGAACGTATCTTTAACTTCGCCAAAGCCTTACTTGGCCACTACACCGGCGGTATGGGACACGTTAATATCGGTGCGAGCCTGTTATTCTCCGGTATGTCCGGTTCTGCACTTGCCGATGCGGGTGGTTTAGGTCAATTGGAAATCAAAGCCATGCGTGATGCAGGATATGACGATGACATCTGCGGCGGTATTACTGCAGCCTCTTGTATCATCGGTCCATTGGTTCCGCCAAGTATTGCCATGATCATTTACGGTGTTATCGCAAACGAATCCATTGCAAAACTCTTTATTGCCGGCTTCGTACCGGGGGTATTAGTCACCATCGCCCTCATGGCAATGAACTACTACATCTCCAAAAAGCGTGGTTATCCAAGAACACAAAAAGCTTCTCGTGAAGAACTTTGCTCTTCATTCAAAAAAGCATTCTGGGCAGTTTTAACTCCAATTTTGATTATCGGCGGTATCTTCTCCGGTTTATTCAGCCCGACAGAATCTGCGGTGGTTGCAGCAACCTATTCTGTGATTATCGGTAAATTCGTGTATAAAGAATTAACCTTGAAAATGCTCTTCAACAGCTGCGTGGAAGCCATGTCCATTACCGGTGTTGTTGCATTAATGATTATGACGGTGACCTTCTTCGGCGACATGATCGCCCGTGAACAAGTAGCAATGCGTATTGCTGACGTCTTCGTTGCCGTGGCGGATTCTCCGTTAATGGTGTTAGTCATGATCAATGCCTTGTTATTGTTCCTCGGTATGTTCATTGACGCCTTAGCACTACAATTCCTTGTATTGCCAATGTTAATTCCAATCGCCATGCAATTCGGTATCGACCTTGTGTTCTTCGGTGTTATGACAACCTTGAACATGATGATCGGTATCTTAACCCCACCGATGGGAATGGCATTATTCGTGGTCGCACGTGTGGGTAACATGTCCGTGTCCACCGTAACGAAAGGCGTATTACCATTCTTAATCCCGATTTTCGTGACCTTGGTGTTAATCACCATCTTCCCAAGTATCATCACATTCATTCCGAATTTGTTAATACCTTAGGAACCTAAAAGTGCGGTTGCAAAACGCAGTAAATTTGAACCGCACTTTCTTATACATATAAAAGACCTATTCTGCCGTTGACGAATAGCCCAAATCACTCCAAACGAGGTTTATTATGAAATTTCAAAAAACAACATTAGCTGCACTCTTCTTTGCTGCAACCACTTTTGCTGCGACAGCGCAAGCGGCTGCTTATCCGGATTTACCGGTGGGTATTAAAAGCGGTGCCGGTGCGTTAATTGGCGACACTGTTTATGTGGGCTTAGGTACAGGCGGTGATAAATTCTATGCGTTAGACTTAAAAACGCCGAACGCGCAATGGAAAGAAATCGCTGCATTCCCGGGCGGTGACCGTAACCAACCTGTGGCTGCGGCTGTTGACGGCAAATTATATGTATTCGGCGGATTACAAAAAAATGAAAAAGGCGAATTACAATTCGTCAACGATGCTTACAGCTATAATCCGGCTGATAATACCTGGAACAAATTACCCACCCGCTCGCCACGCGGTTTAGTCGGTTCTACCGGCGCATCACATGGTGACAAAGTGTATATCGTGGGCGGTTCTAACTTGTCTATTTTCAACGGTTTCTTCCAAGACACTGTTGCGGCTGGGGAAGACAAAGCGAAAAAAGACGAAATCACCAAAGCGTATTTTGAACAACGTCCTGAAGACTATTTCTTCACAACCGAATTGTTAAGCTATGAGCCATCTACTAACAAATGGCGCAATGAAGGTCGCGTACCCTTCTCCGGTCGTGCCGGTGCGGCATTTACCATTCAAGGTGATGATTTAGTTGTCGTGAACGGTGAAATCAAACCGGGCTTGCGTACGGCAGAAACCCACGCCGGTAAATTCACCACGAAAGGTGTAGAGTGGAAAAACTTACCTGATTTACCGGCACCAAAAGGTCAAAGCCAAGATGGTTTAGCCGGTGCGATGGCAGGTTACAGCCACGGACATTACTTAGTCACCGGCGGTGCAAACTTCCCGGGTTCCGTAAAACAATTTAAAGAAGGAAAACTTCACGCTCACCAAGGCTTAAGCAAAGCCTGGCATAAAGACATTTATACGTTAAACAACGGCAAATGGAACATCATTGGCGAATTGCCGGCAGGCATCGGTTACGGTGTTGCCGTATCTTATGACAACAAAGTCTTGCTCATTGGAGGGGAAACCGATGGTGGCAAAGCCTTAACCTCTGTTCAAACGATGAGCTATGACGGCAAACAATTAAAAGTAGAATAATCTTCTTTGGGTTTCAAATTAACGGATTAAGCGTGCTTGATCCGTTATTTTGTTTTTAAGTTAAGCATCGTGCCAACAGATTCGTGATAGCTCTCACAAATACGAAAGTTTTCATTTGAAAAGCGAAATCCTCTCGCGCTATGCTACGCAGACCTCAAAAATTATTTTATGAATCAAAAAATTAAAGGAGTTCTTATGAGTATTCTCAGTTATGCCCAAAAAATCGGGCAAGCCTTAATGGTGCCGGTGGCTGTATTACCGGCTGCCGCTGTACTAATGGGGATCGGCTATTGGCTAGACCCAGACGGTTGGGGTGCAAATAGCCAACTTGCCGCCTTGCTCATCAAATCCGGGGCTGCCATCATCGACAACATGGGCTTATTATTTGCCGTGGGCGTGGCTTTCGGTTTATCTAAAGACAAACACGGCTCAGCCGCTCTTTCCGGTTTAGTGGGTTACTATGTTGTAACTACACTACTCGCACCGGGTGGCGTCGCACAATTACAACATCTTGATCCAAGCCAAGTGCCTGCCGCTTTCGGTAAAATCAATAACCAATTTATCGGGATCTTAATCGGTGTGCTTTCTGCCGAACTTTACAACCGTTTCTATCAAGTAGAGTTGCCAAAAGCCCTTTCCTTCTTCAGCGGAAAGCGTTTAGTTCCAATCGTGGTCTCTTTTGCCATGATCGCGCTTTCTTTCATTCTGCTTTATGTATGGCCTTATATCTTCAACGCACTAGTGTCTTTCGGTGAATCCATCAAAGATTTAGGCGCGGTGGGTGCGGGTATTTACGGTTTCTTCAACCGTCTATTAATTCCGGTGGGCTTACACCACGCGTTAAACTCGGTATTCTGGTTTGACGTTGCCGGCATTAACGATATTCCTAACTTCTTAGGTGGTGCAAAATCCATCGCTGAAGGCACTGCCACTGTGGGTGTGACCGGTATGTACCAAGCCGGTTTCTTCCCAGTCATGATGTTCGGTTTACCGGGTGCCGCATTGGCGATTTACCAATGTGCAAAACCAAGCCAAAAAGTAAAAGTCGCTTCCATCATGTTGGCGGGCGCCTTTGCTTCCTTCTTCACCGGTATCACCGAACCACTTGAATTCTCCTTCATGTTCGTTGCACCGATTCTTTATGTATTACACGCGTTATTAACCGGTATTTCCGTGTTTATCGCAGCGAGCATGCACTGGATTGCGGGCTTCGGCTTCAGCGCAGGTTTAGTGGATATGGTATTATCTTCACGTAACCCATTAGCCGTTGACTGGTACATGTTATTGGTACAAGGCTTAGTCTTCTTCACCATTTACTACGTTGTTTTCCGCTTTGCTATCCAAGCCTTCAACTTAAAAACTATCGGTCGTACCGAAGAATCTGAAGAGCCAAAAGAAGAACAAAGCGAACACAATCACTCTCGTGAAGAAAGAGCGGTTAAATTTATCGACGCTTTAGGCGGTGCAGATAACTTTAAAACGATTGACGCTTGTATTACGCGTTTACGTTTAACTTTAGTGGATCGCAATAAGATCAACGAAGAACAATTAAAATCGCTCGGCTCTAAAGGCAACGTCAAACTGGGTAATGATGGTTTACAAGTCATTCTGGGAACAGAAGCGGAATTGGTTGCAGAAGCCATTAAGGCGAAAGTGAAATAATGCAAAATCATATTAAACAACGAATGTGTTTAAATTAACGAACGTGTTTAAATTGATGTTGTAACACAATTTATCAGACGATCAGCGCCTGTCTCTCTAAAAAAAATGGCACCCTTAACGAAAGGGTGCCAATCATACAAAGTTCCTAATAAATGCTTAGTCTTTTTGCGTATTATAAGCTTCTAATGCGCGTAAAGAATAGGTGTAAGCTGCACCTGCATTTAATGCGATAGACATCGCTAATGCGGCAGCCACTTCTTCTTCAGTTGCTCCGGCTTTTACCGCTTCGGCGGCGTGTACGCCGATACAGCTTTCGCAACGGGTGGTCACAGCTACGGCAAGGGCGATTAATTCACGGGTTTTCACATCTAAAACATTGCCTTCTGCTGCGGCTGCGCCTAGTGCACCGTAGGCTTGTAACATTTTCGGATGTTTTTTACCTAATTCGCCGAATGATTTTTTTACGTGGGCAACATCATTTTTCCAATCTGCAAACATGATTTTTCTCCTTAATTTAGGTTGGAATCTATTTAAATTTCGCAACCAATTATAGGCAAATTCGTCTATCATACTTGCTCATTCGTCTTAACTTTTATGCGTAAAATCTCATTATGGACTGTTTAGATAAACTTATTCAGCTGGCACAGGTGAGCGGTGAAGTGAATATTCGCTGCCTGTTTCAAGGACAGTGGCAAATTCAACCGAATATCGCCGAAAATCAATATGTGGGTGCATTTCACTTGATTGAGCAGGGCGAATGCTGGCTCACGCTAGATAAAAAACAAATTCATTTGCAAGCGGGTGATATCTTTTTTCTCCCGCAAAATCGACCGCACTTAATTGCCGGACAGGCACAGAATTTGTCGGAAAATAATGAGCCCCATGCCCAAGATAACCGCTCTACGTTGTTTAAAGTGTATAGCATTGGGCAGAATTCGGCAGATTTGAAAATGTTCTGCGGTTTGTTTTATTACAGCAAACCCTCCCTGCTCATTGATTCGTTACCGGAATATTTGCATTTATCGCTTAATGACACACCGGTGCAGCCGCTGATTCGCTTAATGCAACAGGAGGCGGATAATCATCAAAGCGGTGCAAAATCGCTGATGGATGCCTTAGTTACTGTACTGTTTATTTATATTTTGCGCCACGGACTACAAGCCAATCTGCTTCATTGCGGATTATTTGCCGGGTTACAAGACAAGCGCTTAGGCAAGGTATTAGAGCAGTTATTTAATGCGCCGCAACAGGCGTGGAATATGGATGCTTTGGCAGCGTTGGCCGCGATGTCACGGGCGAATTTCATGCGTGTATTTCAGCAAAAAATCGGTATGGCGCCGGGCAAATTCTTAACGCAACTGCGTTTGCAAGAAGCGGCGTTATTGTTAAATAAAACACAAAAAAATATTTTGTCGGTGGCATTAGAGGTGGGCTATCAATCGGAAGCGCATTTTAGCAAAGCCTTTAAAGCACTGTATGGCATGACCCCAAGTCAATATCGAAAGGCCGAACAGGTTTAGGTGATATTGGCATTTTACGCTATAATGTATTCTATTGAGGCAACAGCGTGGTTGCCTTTTATTTTTAAGGAAAGAGGACATGTTAAATAAAATTTTTAGTTGGTTTGAGCATCGCTTGAATCCCTATCCCGACCAATCGCCGAAAACACCGGATAAAGGGTTGTTCCGCTTTATCTGGTCGAGCATCGAGGGCATGAAAGGTTGGATTTTGCTGTTAGCCGTACTGACGATTGGCAACGGCGTGATGGAAGCCATGTTGTTCCAATTTATGGGCTTATTGGTGGATTGGTTGGGGGCTTATACCCCAGCAACCTTATGGCAGGAAAAAGGCCATTGGCTCATGGGAATGGGCGGCTTGTTAGTCTTCAGCATCGTTTGGTTGTTTTTAGCCTCCTCCGTGCGTCTGCAAACCTTACAAGGCGTGTTCCCGATGCGTTTGCGCTGGAATTTCCATCGTCTGATGTTGGGACAAAGTTTAAGTTTTTACCAAGACGAATTTGCCGGCAGGGTGTCTGCCAAAGTCATGCAGACGGCCTTAGCAGTGCGCGATACGGTGCTGACCATCGCCGATATGTTAGTTTATGTGGTAGTGTATTTTGTCACTTCTGGCTTGGTGTTGGCCTCATTAGATAGTTGGTTCCTTGTGCCTTTCTTCGTTTGGATTGTGCTGTTTATCACCATTTTACGTTTGTTAATTCCCCGTCTTGCCAAAACTGCCGAACGTCAGGCAGATGCCCGTTCATTAATGACGGGGCGAATCACCGATGCCTATTCCAATATTGCTACGGTGAAACTCTTTTCCCATGGTGATCGAGAAGCAAGTTATGCTAAACGTTCTATGGAAGAATTTATGGTCACGGTGCACGCCCAAATGCGTTTGGCGACGTCGTTAGATAGCTTAACTTACATCAATAATGTCGTGCTGATTCTAAGTACCGCGATCATTGGTGTTCTGCTATGGCAACAAGGGCTGGTCGGTGTCGGCGCCATTGCCACGTCCACCGCAATGGCGTTGCGTGTTCATGGCTTGTCCCGTTGGATTATGTGGGAATCGGCACGCTTGTTTGAAAATATCGGTACGGTCAATGATGGTATGAATACGCTGACTAAGCCGCAGACTATTTTGGATAAGCCGAATTGCCTGCCATTAAAAGTGACGCAGGGTGAGATTAAATTCAATGACCTAAGCTTTGCCTATGATCCGGCAAAACCTTTATTGAGCCATTTTAATTTAACCATTAAACCGGGTGAAAAAGTGGGCTTGATTGGGCGTTCCGGTGCGGGCAAATCCACGATTGTGAATTTATTATTACGTTTCTATGAGGCCCAGCATGGCTCCATTACCATTGATGGGCAAAACGTGTTAGATGTCAGCCAAGAAAGCCTGCGTAGTCAAATTGGCTTGGTGACGCAAGATACATCGTTATTGCATCGTTCCGTACGTGATAACATCGTATATGGCAGACCGAGTGCCACCGAGCAGGAAATGTTGGATGCCGCCACACGTGCCGAAGCGGCAGATTTTATTCCGTTTTTAAGCGATGCACAGGGACGCAAGGGATATGATGCGCACGTTGGCGAACGTGGCGTGAAACTCTCCGGCGGACAACGCCAGCGTATCGCCATCGCCCGCGTGATGTTAAAAGATGCGCCGATTTTGTTATTAGACGAAGCCACCAGCGCGCTGGATTCCGAAGTAGAAGCGGCGATCCAAGAAAGTTTGGATAAAATGATGGAAAACAAAACCGTTATCGCCATCGCTCACCGTTTATCTACGATTGCCGCGATGGATCGTCTGATTGTGTTGGATCACGGACAAATCGTGGAACAAGGTACCCATGCCGAATTACTCGCACAAAACGGTCTTTATGCCAAATTATGGCAGCACCAAAGCGGCGGCTTCTTGAGTGGGCATACGGATTAAAAACATTTAAAAAAACGACCGCACTTTAAAAACAAAATACCGAGCATGATGGCTCGGTATTTTATTGCACAATTAACATTAACCTCGATGTGTAATTCATGATTTCGTTCGTAGCACGACCAAATTACGCACGGAACGTTATTTAACGCTTTCGGGCATTCATGATTTCGTGCAACAAGTTGCACGCTACGATTCTATGCTAAATTATGGCAGCACCAAAACGGTGTTTTTTTTGAGTAAACATATAGATTAAAAACATTTAAAAAAATGACCGCACTTTAAAAAAATACCGAGCATGATGGCTCGGTATTTTATTTTGTATTAATCAATGCCTAATACTTTACGGCCGTTAATACTGGCAATATTCACCATGGCGTCTAAATCCGGGAAACGACAACCGGCGGCCAATAAGCTCAATTCCTGCCACATATCCCCTTCGCACAACGGCACCATGTAGTCACAAATATTATCCGTACCAATCGCCACCGTAATCCCTTCCGGAATCATTTCATCGGCTGGAGTTAACGCATTGTGGAACGGCATGAGTTCTTCTTTACGATTACTGTCAATCCATGCCATCGGGCAAGCAATCATCATCATTTGTGCTTGGCGCATTTTTTCATAGAGGCGATAGCGATAGTCTTTGGAATGCGATCCAATGGAGATGCCGTGAATAGCGACTACGCGTCCTTGCATACCGTGTTCAATGGTTTTGTCGCACAACTGTTCCGTTTCGATTTCCGTTGGCGAGTTAAATTGATCCACGTGAACATGACACATAATGCCGCGTGATTTGGCGGTATCCAATAAAATATCCATGGCTTCCAAACCACGTCCATAATCCAACTCATCACGGTATGGTAAGCCACCAATCATATCCACCATCTCGGAACCAATGTCAAACCATTTACGCGCCGTTGGCTCAATCACACCTTTTAAGGTTTGGTTCGCAAATTTCAATACGATGTCATGCTTATAGACTTCACGAGCCTTGTGGGCGGCGATAATCGCACGATCTTCACACACCGGGTCAATGTCCACAAACGTCCCGAAAGCCGTCACCCCTTGGGAAATCATCAATTCAATTGATTGACAAAAACGGGCATAGTAGTCATCTACCGAAGAGGTACGCTTCACCTCATCCACCAAATCCCATTTTTGTTGCAAATTACAGCTTTGATAAATACCGATTTTTTCCGGTGTCATGGTAAAGGCACGATCCGCATGCGCATGCGCATTCACCCAGCCGCCTTTTTTAATAATCTCATCTCGAATATAAGTTTTAAAACTACGAACGTGACTTTTCGTCATAGTGACTCCATAAGTAAATTTAAAGGATAGGCAGGGAGCAAATAGAAAAAAATCCTCATAAAAGAGGATTTCGTATTAATTGAAAATAGGCAGGCGTTCAATGACAATGCATTGAAATAACAGATAATGTTATAAAAAATTCGCAGATTTTTAATTAATAACATCGTATTTGTCCTAATGAAATTGCGCGCTAGTATAAAACCCGGCGGCACAAAAATATAATTGATTCTGGCTATTAGTTAGGCACATTTTCAATCATTTCTCTAAAAATGATCGATCTTGATTGAACACTTCCAAGAACAAGCCTAATGGCGGTCTCTCCGATGAAATCTTCTGATAAGTGCGGTCATATTTTTGATAGTTTCCGCGCGTATCAATATGATATTGCGTGCCGTCCGGCTGAATAATCACATTCCAACGATAATTGGAGACTAAGACCCAATCCGTTGCCTGTTTCAAATCGAATAAATCACGCCCTTGCGCATAATCCCTGATCGGATTTTTTACGTTGAAAACGTGTTTCATCAATGCCGGCAATAAATCCACATGGGCAGTTAATTTGGTGATTTTGGTTGCCGGTAAGCCTTGCCAACGGACAATCATTGGCACCTGCACTTCGTCACGAGAGAAATCATTGATTTCTTCTTTTTCTGTCAATGTGTTGAAACGATACCCATGCTCTGCAGTAATCACCACAATCGTGTTCGGCAAATCTAATTCCGGCAAGAGTTGCCCGAAGAGTTCGTCTAGTTTAGCAAGCTGTTGCTGATACTTATCTTGCGTCAAATTGGGTTCAATATTTAAACTCAAATAACCCCAAAACGGTTTTTCCTGTTGTTTAGCGGAATCCAACCAACGTTTAAAGGACTGCACCGCAGCTTGGTTGCTATTATCACCGCTTAATTTCGCTTTCGGATAAATCGCACGACGGAAAACCGCATTATCAAATTTATTCGCAGAAAATAAGCCTTGCACATATTGTTCTTGTGCAAAACGTTCAACCAAAACGGAAGGGGTTTTATTGCTGAGCAGGCTGTCTGTATAGCTCGCGTTCAATCCGTAAAATAACCCTGTTAAGCCGGCATTGTTATTATTGCCGCTACTGTAATGGTTGGTAAATTGTGTGGAACGTTGTGCAAACGCCGCCAAATTCGGCATAGTTTCCATATCAACGGCATCATAACGTAAGCCGGAAACCGTAATCAGCAGCACATTGGTCTTTTCTTGCGGTGCCTCAAAAAGCAATGGGTTTCTCGGGTAGTTAATCGCTAATGCATCTAAACGTCCTTCTTGTTCTAAGCGTTGGGAATATTCTTGCTTATTGATAAAGCCATGTTTTTCCAAGAAAGAGCGCGCTGTCATCGGATAAGACAGCGGGAAATTGGAACGTTGCATCGTAATCGGGCGATATAAATAAGCGTCCGCCCACGCATAAATCAGATGGGTGGCGATAAAGGTGCAAACAAAAAAGATACCAACGCCTCTCAGCCATTTTTGGCGCTCCAAGCTACGTAACTTTTGCCAAGACCAACGGGAAAACAACATTTGCACTAATAAAATCAACGGCATCGGCGTAAAGAACAGTTGCCAGTTACGCGACAATTCGCCATTTTCCGGATTCACTAACAAATTCCAAACAAGGGAAGATAAATGCAGGTTAAACCGCACAAAAACTTCCGTGTCGACCAATAATAAAGTATTACCGATTGTGGCAAGAATAACCGTGAGCCCGCGAAAAGTGCGGTGGTTTTTCACGATAAAACTGAGGGGGAAGATCACCAACAAATAAAAGGCGAATACAATGAAACTAAAATGCCCTAATAAGCTGATGAAAAAGTAAATTTTGCCAAAGAGCGTATCCGGCCAGTCAATAATAAACGCATAGCGGGCACCGATAAAAATTGCCCAAAGAATATTAAAAAAAGCAAACCAGTGCCCCCACGAAATTTTCTGTGAGGTTTCTTCACGATATTGTCTGCTGTTGAATTTACACATTGCCAATTATTTCGCTGTGTTAATGGAATTGAGTAGTGCCTCAGAAAAGGCTTGTGCCAGTACCTTTTGCTGTTGTTTCCCCAAGCTGCCGGTGAGCAAATTGGTGGTCATATTGCCTAAGACGATTAAGGATAAATCCAATGGCGCGTGGTGTTTTTCAAGCACTGCGATCATGTCGTTTAAAATTGCATCTATTTGTTTATCTTGATATTTTGATTGAATTGCCATGTTTGATTAGCCAATTAATGTAAAGCATTACGTATATTAACCGATAATTGGGCTAATCCTAACATATTTTGTTAGTTCTGTTAAAAAGTGCGGTTATAATAGCGGGCGTTTTTTAAGGTGATTTTATGAGCATTACAGTTAAACAAATTATTCTTCATCAAATTATCAAGGCGGAGCCAGAAGGCGACAATCTGCCACCATTAAGCTGTGTTCTGCGTGAACAATTATTAACCATCACCCCTGAAGTAGAGCAAATGATGTTGCAATTACATCAGGGTTATCAAAATAAAGCCAAAGCATACGGCGTGTTTCAAGAATCTTCGGTGTTTGCCCAATGCCTTAACCGATTGTTGGAAAATGAACTGGATTTTCTGCCATTCAGCCATGAAGCAACTCATTTATTGCTTGCCGAATTGGGGAAATATCACTTTGCCGACAACGGCACGTTAGTGTTATGCCAATATAATTTCTTGGCTACCGATTATTTATTTATTGCGCTATTGGACAGTCGTGTCAGTATGTTAGTCAACGATCAACTGGAAATTCAACGCACAGAATATCTCGATATTACGCAATTCGACATTGCTGCTCGCATTAATTTGACGGATTTACAACTCAATGCCAATTCCAATCGTTATCTCACGTTTATTAAAGGGCGCGTAGGACGCAAGATCGCCGATTTTTTTATGGATTTCTTAGGCGCAGAAGAAGGGCTCAATCCACAAGTACAAAACCAATGCTTATTACAAGCGGTGAGTGATTACTGCGTACAAGGCGAACTCAATTCAGAACAAACTCAAGCCGTGAAAAAGCAGGTGTTTGAATACTGTAAAGGTCAAATAAATAGCGGTGAGGAAATTACGTTGACGGAACTTTCCGATACGTTACCAACACTCAATCAGCAACCTTTTGTTGCATTCGCACAAGAACAAAACTATGGATTGGAAGACAGTATTCCACCAATTCGCACCGCACTTAAATCGTTAACCAAATTTTCCGGTTCTGGCAAAGGCATCACCATCAGTTTTGATGCGGAATTACTAAATCAACGCATTCTTTGGGATGAAACTACCGATACGTTGACGATTAAAGGATTGCCGCCAAACTTGCGGGATCAATTACAACGCCGGCTAAAAGAAGAGAATTAATTTGGCAATTAATTAAACTTTCGGTATCATCATTTTTCATTATTTACAGAGGATAAAAGGCAAAAATGCAATTCAAATTTATTGTCACCACATTAATTTTTGCATTGAGCGTGACCGCTTGTTCCAGAATTAACAAAGTGGTCTATCGTATTGATGTGCCACAAGGCAATTACTTACAAGCCTCCAGCGTAGCACAACTCAAAACCGGTATGACAACTCAACAAGTTCAATATTTACTAGGCACGCCGGTGTTGGTTGATCCATACAGTAGCAATACTTGGTACTATGTTTTCTTACAACAAAAAGCCTACGAAACGCCGGAGCAACATACGTTAGTGGTTAATTTCGATCAAAAAGGCACCGTGAGCCACTTTGATTTAGATAAACCATTACCGAATGAAGAGCAAGCAGCCCCAAATAACACGATTATTAATGCGCCTGAAGCGCCGAAAAAACGTTGGTGGCAATTCGGCAAAAAATAATTCGCAATAAACCATGAATCAGGGGATTGTTATGGCAAAAATTTTACTTGTTGATGACGATGCAGAATTAACGGATCTTTTATCGCAATTATTAGAATTGGAAGGATTTGAAGTTAATGTCGTACGCAACGGTAGAGAGGCGCTAACAGCACTTGATAGAACCTACGACTTAGTATTGCTCGATGTCATGATGCCTGTTCTAAACGGCATCGAAACCCTACAACAAATCAGAAAAAACTTTTCGACGCCGGTGATTATGCTAACCGCGCGTGGCGATGAAATTGATCGCATAGTAGGACTAGAACTTGGTGCGGATGACTATCTTCCTAAGCCTTTTAATGATCGTGAGTTGATCGCACGAATTAAAGCGATCTTAAGACGCGTCGATCAAGTCAATAAAATGGCGACACAAACTGATGTTGAGAAAATTGAATTTGCCGGTATTACGTTATATCCGGGAAGACAACAAGTGCTCGCCGGTGATCAGGATTTAGAGCTCACCGGAACCGAGTTTGCCTTGCTGCTCCACTTGATTAAAAATCCCGGTATTATTGTGCCTAAAGAAGTCTTAAGCGTTGAAGTGCTTGGAAAAAAACTGGCTTCATTTGACCGCTCAATTGACATGCATATGTCTAATTTACGCAAAAAATTACCTCCCCGTTCAGATGGCTTACAATGGATGAAGACCTTAAGGGGGCGTGGGTATTTATTAATCACTGAAAAACAATAAATCCTCTAGGGCTATATTGATATAGCCTTTTTTCATTTTAAAATTATGCAAAAGCAAAAGTTTACATTTAATTCTCTGACTATCCGGATCTTTCTCTTTTTCTGGCTGACCTTATTTATCTTGTTACTTTTCATTTTTCTTCTTCCCTATTTTGATGCACATGTTTATTCCAATTTAAAAGAAAATGAAATTCATCGATATGAGAATAAAATTGAATACGCCATTCAGCATAATCAATTTTCAAGATTACTCAATGGCGATATTATCTTTCCGGCTGAATTTTTTAGTGATCACCCGATATTAGTCTCTCATAGCGGCCAACTTCTAGGAATGTTACCGGAGGAAGAAAAAGCCATTAGACAATTCATGTTCAGTAACCCTGTTCAAGTAAAACCGTTAAAGCGGATTTATGGCAATTCCCAAATCGTAGGCCCTTTTCCGATTAAACTAAGCGAACAAGACGCAATGTATCAATGCTTTTTTATTAATCGAATCAGTGCACAAAAAGAAATCCTCACTTATGTTTTCGAACGTCCTATTTTTCTGATTATTTTAGTCATTCTGATTTCCTCGCCTCTATTGTGGTGGCTTTCACAAAGTATTGGCGGACCGATACGCAATTTACAACAAGCCGCAAATGCTGTTGCAATGGGACATTTAACCATCGATAAAAACTTAGAGAAGAAAGGGCTACTGGAATTACGTCAAGTTGGGCAAAGTTTTAATCGAATGACACAATCATTGGAAGACGTTTTAAATAACCAGCGCACATTACTTTCCTCGATCTCACATGAATTACGAACGCCATTAACGCGCTTACAGCTTGCAACTGCTTTATTGAGAAGACGATTAGGCGAAAATGAAAATATCCAGCGCATTGATACGGAAGCCCAACGCTTAGATAAAATGATCAATGACTTATTACAATTATCAAGACAACAACTCAATAGCCATTTAGGCAGAGAAATTTTTGAAATCGCTGCTTTATGGGAAGGCATACTAGAAGATGCAGAGTTTGAAGCCGAACAGAAAAAGATTCTATTTCTTAGCAATCTCTATATTTTCCATCCGGAGAATTATCGCATCAACGGCAATCTCGAACTCCTTCAAAGTGCGGTCGAAAATGTGATTAGAAATGCCTTAAAGTACACTTCTTCTAAGATTGTGATTCATTTCTATATTGAAAACCACGAATTAGTGATTCTCACAGAAGATGATGGCGCCGGATTACCCGCAGAAGAATACGAGAAAATTTTCAAACCCTTTTATCGAGTAGATGAAGCAAGAACACGAACCACCGGCGGAACCGGTTTAGGGTTATCCATTGTTGCACATACCATTAAAAGTCATCATGGACGTGTTCGGGCAAATCGAAGTCGGTTAGGTGGACTGGCCGTCACCTTAAGTATTCCTCTTTGGCTCAGCGAAGTAAATTCTGCTACGACAAATAACAAAACCCAATCTGATGCTTAATTGACAACGGGCATCGGATTGGGTTAAGTATCTTCAGGATAAATCAATTTAGACGAAACAATACGGCTTATTGAAATGATGAAGTCAATGCTTTTAAGTAAGATTTAAACTCATCACCCAGTTTATTGTGATGTAAGCCATATTCTACGAATGCTTTCATATACCCAATTTTATCGCCACAATCATAGGAAATACCGGTCATATGGAACGCTTCCACCGTTTCTTTTTCAATTAACATATCAATCGCATCGGTTAATTGAATTTCATCACCAACGCCAACCGGCGTTTTTTCCAATAAATCCCAAATTGCTGCAGAGAAAACATAACGCCCCACGACCGCTAAGTTAGATGGCGCATCATCAACACTCGGTTTTTCCACAATGCTATTAATTTTTGCACTTTCACCTGGTGGAATTTCAACGCCGCCACAGTCGGCAATACCGTAGCTACTTACGGCTTCCGGTGCAACAGGACTTACCATAATTTGACTGGCTTTGGTTTGATTAAAGCGTTTTAACATGGCCGCAAGGTTTTCTTTTTTCTGATTAGCTGAAAATTCCGCCAATAACACATCCGGTAAGATCACTGCAAAAGGCTCATCCCCGACTAACGGACGACCACATAATACCGCATGCCCCAAGCCTTTTGCATTCCCTTGGCGCACATGCATAATTGTGACATCTTTTGGCACAATAGAACGGACTTCTTCCAAGAGCTGGCGTTTTACCCGTTTTTCTAACATCGTTTCCAATTCGAAAGAGGTATCAAAATGGTTTTCGATAGCATTTTTAGAAGAGTGAGTAACCAATACAATTTCTTTGATGCCAGCAGCAATACACTCATTAACAACATACTGAATAAGTGGTTTATCTACTAGCGTTAACATTTCCTTTGGAATTGCCTTTGTTGCAGGCAACATACGTGTGCCTAAGCCGGCCACAGGAATAATTGCTTTCATATTTATTTTCCTTAATATAAAAAGACCGCACCTTTCCACTTCAAAAAAGTGCGGTAAGTTTTTTATGAATTTCTACTGGCGAAATAAAGCGTATCTTTCGTTTACAAGTTGAGTGTTAATTTACCTTATGAAAGGAATACATCCACACTACGATTCACGCATGACGATTAAGTCCGATATCATTGTCGGATTGTTGTATATAGTCAGTTTAATACCGCCATTGTTTTTCAAAATGATGTAGCAAAATAGACGTCCTCTGTCCCCGTTTCACCAAAATCAATTACATTAACACCGGAATTCAATAATCCATTTGTTACCGTATTTTTTAGTTCTTCGCTCGTTAAACGAACATCACCGGCAACGACAATAATTTTGAGCCTAAAAAGCCACCCACATACACGACCTATACGATAAACAATATCCTATAAAGTTCACTTGAACAAACATAGGCATTACACGCCTTTGGTAAGTCAATTGACTTATAACCGACTTACTTCAACTGCTCATAAAATAAAATTTACGATACTTTGTTTTCATCCTTAGTTTGATGAATACGCTGGTAAATTTCTTCTCTATGAACAGAAACATCCTTCGGGGCTTGTACGCCAATTTTTACTTGGTTGCCTCGTATATTAAGAATCGTGATAGAAACATCATCGCCGATGAGCAAGCTCTCGCCAACTTTACGGGTTAAGATCAGCATATAAACTCCTCACCTTTTATAGTTTATTTCCAACTTCCCTATTTTGCTTCCAACATCCCTATAAAACATTAAACAATACTTTGTACTTTGGCACTTATGACATCATAAGTGCCGACGATTAATTAACAGGAAACAAAGATTATAAATTTGCTTTTAACCAATCAGAGCAAACAGATAATGCTTTGTTGATATTTTGCGGTTCAGTACCGCCAGCCATCGCCATATCAGGTCGACCACCGCCTTTACCACCGACTTGTTGAGCCATTAAATTCACAAGCTCACCGGCTTTCACTTTGGCTGTTAGATCCTGAGTTACGCCAACAATTAAGTTAACTTTTTCATCCAACGCAGAAGCAAACACCACGACGGCAGAGCCTAATTGATTTTTCAGGCTATCCACCATTGCACGTAAAGACTTCGCTTCGATACCATCAAGCTGCTGCACAATCACAGAAACACCATTAATTTCGACCGCACTTTGCGCCAACTCATTACCGGCCTGAAGTGCAGCTTTCTCTTTTAATGTTTGTAACTCTTTCTCAACTTTCTTACATTTATCTTGCAACAGAGAAATCTTATCCACAATAGAATTCACATCGGATTTCAGTAATTCGGCGCTTTGATTCAATAAAGTTTGTTGATGTTGTAACCATTCAATCGCCGTTTCGCCGGTAATCGCTTCAATTCGGCGAATACCTGCTGCCACAGCAGTTTCTGTGATGATTTTAAATAATCCGATATCTCCCGTGCGTTTTGCATGAATACCACCACACAACTCAATAGAGAAATCCCCCATCGTTAAGACACGAACCTGTTCGGAATACTTCTCGCCGAATAACGCCATCGCCCCTTTTGCTTTTGCGGCTTCCAACGCCATAATGTCGGTTTGGATTGGATGATTGGCTCTCACTTGCTGGTTCACAATACGCTCAACTTCAGCTAACTGCGCTTTGCTAATGGCTTCATGTTGAGCAAAGTCAAAACGTAACAACGTATCGGAAACAAGTGAGCCTTTTTGGGCGACATGTTCACCTAATACTTGACGTAATGCAGCATGCAACAAGTGTGTTGCGGAGTGATTTAACGAAATGCGTTGACGGCGAACATCGTCAACCACTGCATTTACAGACTGCCCAACAGATAAACTCCCTTGTGTGAGTTCACCAATATGACCAAATACCTGACCATATTTTTGAGTGTCTTTTACGTCAAAACAAAAACCATTGCCTTCTAAACGACCGATATCTCCAATTTGTCCACCGGATTCTGCATAGAACGGCGTATTATCTAAAATAACTACGGCACTTTGACCTGCTGAAATCGATTCCACTGGATTTCCCTCATGGAAAAGTGCGGTCACTTTTGCCAGTGTTTCTGACTCGGTATACCCTTCAAAACGGGTTGCCCCGTCAACACGGATTACACTGTTATAGTCCATGCCGAATTGGCTTGCCGATTGTGCGCGAACGCGTTGCAATTCCATTTCACGCTCGAAACCTGCTTCATCAATCGCAATACCACGCTCACGGCAAACATCTGCAGTTAAATCCAGTGGAAAACCATAGGTATCATATAACTTGAACGCCACTTCACCGGACAAGATATTCTCTTTTACGTTGGCCAACGCTTCATCCAACAAGGTCAAACCACGCTCTAAGGTGCGAGCAAATTGTTCTTCTTCCAAGCGCAAGAATTTTTCCACTGTCGCTTGATGTTTTTTCACTTCTTTACCCGCTTCTGCCATCACATCAATCAGTGTTGGGACGAGTTTATAGAAGAATGCTTCTGTTGCACCGAGTAAATGCCCATGACGTACGGCACGACGAATAATACGGCGAAGCACATAACCACGTCCTTCATTAGAAGGTACAACACCGTCAGCAATTAAATAAGCGCAAGAACGAATATGGTCGGCAATAACACGTAATGATTTATTGGCTAAATCTTTCTCACCGGTTAACTCTGCCACTTTGGCAATTAAGGTTTTAAAAATATCAATATCATAGTTGGAGTTAACGTGTTGCAATACCGCACTGATTCGCTCCAAGCCCATACCGGTATCCACGGATGGTTTTGGAAGTTTCTCCATTGTGCCGTCAGCATGGCGGTTAAATTGCATGAACACGATGTTCCAGATTTCAATATAACGGTCACCATCCTCTTCAGGAGATCCCGGAGGCCCACCCCAAATATGATCGCCATGATCGTAGAAAATCTCCGTACAAGGACCACAAGGGCCGGTATCACCCATTTGCCAGAAGTTATCTGAGGCATAAGGCGCACCTTTATTGTCACCGATACGAATAATGCGTTCTGCCGGAATACCGATTTCTTTATGCCAAATGTTATAGGCTTCATCATCGGTTTCGTACACGGTCACCCATAATTTTTCTTTCGATAAGCCCAACCATTGTGGTGAAGTTAAAAATTCCCAACCGTAATGAATGGCATCATGCTTAAAATAATCACCGAAACTGAAGTTCCCTAACATTTCAAAGAAAGTATGGTGTCTTGCGGTATAGCCCACATTTTCTAAATCGTTATGCTTTCCCCCGGCACGCACACAACGTTGTGCAGTGGTTGCTCGGGTATAAGGGCGTTTTTCTAATCCTAAAAAAACATTTTTAAATTGGTTCATCCCGGCGTTGGTAAATAATAATGTCGGATCATTATCCGGAACGAGAGAACTGCTTTCTACAACCTGATGCCCTTTACTATGAAAGAAATCCAGATATGCTTGTCGAATTTGTGCTGTTGTTTTCATTTATAAGCCTTAAACTTTAACGTCTTTACTTAATTATTTACAAATTACTGCGTAACTTCTTATTCTTGCATATTTTTTACATTTATAGAAAAACTTTTTACGAAACCATTTCTCTTTTCTTAAAAATGAAGAAAACAAAACCGCACTTACGCTCTAACTTCGTGAAGTGCGGTTATTTTTTTCTGCCTTTAATAACAGGTGAGCTTTAACAATTATTCTTCACGAAGAGGAACAACAAGCATATCAATCTTAATGGAATTCATCACTTGGCGAGTTGAAGACATCAACTTACTCCAAAAATCTTGGTGATGTCCGGTCACAAGCAAATCCACATCATATTGTTCAATCGCATCTGATAGCACTTGACCTAAATCGCCACTTCCACTTAATTTCTCACTCACTGGATACCCTGCTTGTTCAGCTAATTGCAACAATGTTTGTTGAGTTTCGCTGGAAATTCGATCCTGCATGGAGACCATATTGACATCGATCAAACCTGTATAAAGATCCGAAAAGTTCACATCTACATGGATGATGGATAATTTCGCATCATGCCGCCGTGCAACACCAACGGCTTTTTTCAAAAGAACCGGACTTTCTTCTGAAAGATCTACTGCAACTAATACATGTTTGTACATAATCGACTCCTTATCCGATCAGGGTTATTTTTTGTCATTCACATAATAGCACCGCCATATAGGAAAAAATATGCGTCAGATCACATTTTGAGAAAAACATTGATTTTTAATTAACTAAAAACAACCTTACCGCTTTGAATCTCCTCTAAAATAAAGTCAGTTATCTACCTACAATGAACAAAACTAATACGATTTGCTTAATCTCTATTCGAATGCGCCAAAAATAGTTTTTTTCATAAAAAAAGAGTTGACGAGCAAAAGCAATATCCGCATAATACGCCGCGCAAAGTCAATGAGATAATGCAAATGAATGGCTATGTAGCTCAGTTGGTTAGAGCACAACACTCATAATGTTGGGGTCACAGGTTCGAATCCCGTCATAGCCACCATTATTGCGGGACTGGCGAAATTGGTAGACGCACCGGATTTAGGTTCCGGCGCCGCGAGGTGTGTGGGTTCAAGTCCCTCGTCCCGCACCATTTATTTCATTGATATCAACATAGTTGTTGGGGTATCGCCAAGCGGTAAGGCACCGGGTTTTGATCTCGGCATCCCTAGGTTCGAATCCTAGTACCCCAGCCATACTATTTTCAAGCTCTCATTTCTTATTAATATTCTATTGGGGTATCGCCAAGCGGTAAGGCACCGGGTTTTGATCTCGGCATCCCTAGGTTCGAATCCTAGTACCCCAGCCATTTTCTTCATTGTCTTCTGATTCATACTTTCGCTTCCGACCGTATGTTATCGCTTTTACATATTTGATAAACCCCTTGCCCTTTTTTCTTAAAGTATATAGACTGAATCTCGTTATTAGTCGGGGTGCTTTGTGCTGAGATCATACCCGTGAACCTGATACAGTTAATACTGACGTAGGAAACTAACGAGAAAATCACACTTCCTTTCTTTTTCTCCATATCTTCTTCATTCGTCACTATTGCTGATTATCTTTTTTCATTAAAAAGGAACAATGATGCAATATGAGTTTTGTCGTTCTGTGCCGCTAAATGGCGGAGGACGTTATGAGTAAAGTCGCGCAGGCGTTGACCATTGCCGGTTCGGATAGTGGTGGTGGCGCCGGCATTCAGGCAGATTTAAAAACATTTCAAATGCGTGGTGTGTTTGGTACCTCGGTGATTACGGCTGTCACGGCGCAAAACACCTTAGGCGTCTTTGATATTCACACCATCCCTCTTCAAACCATTCAAAGCCAGCTGAAAGCGATTGCTGATGATTTCACGATTAGCGCCTTTAAAATCGGTATGTTAGGCACATCAGAGATTATCGAATGTGTCGCTAAGGCATTAAATCAGTATCACTTCGGCACGTTGGTGTTAGATCCCGTCATGATCGCCAAAGGCGGTGCACCCTTGTTACAACAAAGAGCGGTCGATTCTTTGAATAAATTTTTATTGCCGTTGGCGGATGTGATCACGCCGAACTTGTCGGAAGCCAAGGCACTGACAGGCGTGGAGATCATTGACGATCAAACCGCGCAACACGCAGCGCAAATTTTGCAGGCGCGTGGCGTGAAAACCGTGGTGATTAAAGGCGGACACAGCGCGCATTCGCAAAGTGCGGTATGTCGCGATTGGGTTTTTACCCCCAGCGCACAATTTACTTTAGAAAGCCCACGTTATGCGACAGCGCAAACGCATGGTACGGGTTGCACGTTCTCCGCTTGTATGACGGCGGAGCTTGCCAAAGGTGTTTCCGTGGAACAGGCGATTAAAACCGCAAAAGACTACATTACGGCGGCAATTAGCCATCCGTTAAATATCGGTCATGGACATGGACCGACTAATCATTGGGCTTATCAAGACAAAGCATAATTCATACTGAGGAACAGACACATGAAAAAAACAACGTTAATTTTGACCGCACTTTCTTTATACGCCGGCATGGCATTGGCGAATCATTACGAAGAAACCGTGAATATTTATACTTACGATTCTTTTACCTCTGATTGGGGCGCCGGTCCGAAAGTGAAGCAGGCATTTGAACAGCAATTTCCACTTTGCAAAGTGAATTATGTCCCGTTTGAAAGCGGTGGTACGTTGTTTAACCGTGTGCGTTTGGAAGGGCATAAAACCAAAGCGGATATCGTGTTAGGCTTGGATAATTTTGTGTTGGATGAAGCGAAAAAAAGCCATTTATTTGATGCGAATAACGTGGATTTAAGCAAACTTTCTTTGCCAAACCAATGGACGGATAACACGTTCTTGCCTTACGATTTCGGCACTTACGCCTTTGTCTATGACAAAAATAAAGTGAAAAATCCGCCGAAAAGCTTGAAAGAATTGGTAGCGCGTGAAGATTTACGTGTGATCTATCAAGATCCGCGCACCAGTAGTGTGGGACGTGGTTTGTTAGTGTGGATGAATACGGTTTATCCTGAAGACCAAGTGGCACAAGCCTGGCAACAACTTGCCAAACACACAGTTACGGTGGGCAAAGGCTGGTCTGACACTTACGGCGCATTCCTAAAAGGGGAAGCCGATGTGGTATTGAGTTACACCACCTCGCCGTTATATCATCAATTATTTGAAAATAAAGAGAATTATGCGGCAACCGCCTTTTCTGAAGGCAATGTGATGCAAGTGGAATTGGCGGCGCGAATCGCAGAACATAAAAATCAATGCGCTGATCACTTCATGGATTTTTTGGTGACGCCGGAAGCGCAAAAACAGATTGTCACCGCAAACGTGATGTTCCCTGTAATTCAAGCGCCGGTAGAACCGCACTTTGATGCCCTAAAAGAAAAGGTGTTGCAACAACCTTTCTTGAATACATCCAATATTACTCCGGAAATGTTGCGTAGTTGGGTTAATCAATGGCAAACCACATTAACTCAATAATCTGAACGGTGTTTTTGTTGTCTCGTTCCTTGTTTACTCGTTTAGTGTTTTCCAATCCGCAATTCCGCCCACGTCATTATATGGGCGGAATTTGCGTCATATTGCTCATTTCCCTGCTTTATGCCTTCTCCATGCGTGCTGTGTTGGCGCAGGGCACTAAATTTCACTGGCAACAGTTTTTTTCTGATAGTTATTTACATCACGTTATCGCCTTTAGCTTCGGGCAGGCGTTGCTTTCTGCGTTGTTATCCCTGTTCTTCGGCGTGCTACTCGCTCGTGCTTTTTATTATGTGGAATTTGTCGGCAGAGCCTTTTTACTGAAAATCATGTCGCTGACTTTTGTGTTGCCGGTATTGGTGGCGATTTTTGGCTTAATCGGCATTTATGGCGCCTCCGGTTGGATCGCGCAATTCTTCCATTTTTTCGACCGCACTTGGACGGGCAGCATTTACGGTTTATCGGGGATTTTAATTGCGCATCTTTTCTTTAATATTCCGCTGGCAACCAAACTGTTTTTACAAAGTTTGGAAAGCATTCCTTATGAACAGCATCAGTTGGCAGCTCAACTGAATATTCGTGGCTGGCATTTTGTGCGCTTGGTGGAATGGTATGCACTGCGTCGGCAGATTTTGCCGACTTTCAGCTTGATTTTTATGCTCTGTTTTACCAGTTTTACGGTGGTGCTCACTCTTGGGGGCGGACCGCAATATACTACGCTGGAAACGGCAATTTATCAGGCGATTTTATTTGAATTTAATTTGCCGAAAGCGGCGATATTTGCCTTGTTGCAGTTTGTGTTTTGTTTGCTGCTATTTACGTTTAGTAGTCTGTTCAATAACGCTTCACAAACCACGTTAAGCAGCCCGTATCGTTGGCTGAGTCCATCGAAAAGTGCGGTCAAAATTTGCTATGTTTTTTTGCTCGGCGTTTTTGTGTGTTTTATGTTATCGCCGTTGTTAAATATTTTGTTTAGCGCACTGACATCAGGAAAATGGCTGACGGCGTGGCACAATCCGCAACTGTGGAAAGCCTTAACCTACTCTTTAACTATTGCGCCTGCGTCCGCTTTGCTGGCATTGCTCATGGCGGTGGCATTGTTGTTATTATCCCGCCGTTTGCAATGGCTTTATTATGTGAAAACAGCACAGTTTATTCTTAATGCCGGTATGGTGATTTTGGCAATTCCTATTTTGGTGTTGGCGATGGGGTTATTTTTGTTGTTGCGTGACGTAGATTTTACCAATGCCTATTTATTTGCCATTGTCGTTGCGTGTAACGCCTTGAGTGCCATGCCTTTCGTACTGCGCATTTTGACCGAGCCGTTCAACAATAATATGTTGTATTACGAACGCTTGTGTAATTCCCTTGGGATTGTCGGCTGGCAACGTTTTCGTCTGATTGAATGGCATGCACTTCGTACTCCGATAAACTATGCGCTTGCCTTGGCATTTGCGCTTTCGTTGGGGGATTTCACGGCGATTGCGCTGTTCGGTAACCAAGAATTCACCTCGTTGCCGCACTTGTTGTATCAACAATTAGGCAGTTATCGTCACCAAGAGGCCGCTGTCACCGCAGGTATTTTGCTGTTATTATGCGGCGCTATTTTCGCTTTAATTGAACATCAAAAGGAACAACATGATTCGCTTAGATAACGTATTTTTAGCTGATGATGCACTGCCGATGACGTTTGATTTGCAAGTGGCGGCAGGAGAGCGTATTGCCATTGTCGGGCCAAGCGGTGCGGGTAAAAGTACGTTGTTAAATTTAATTGCCGGTTTTGTTTTGCCCACCTGTGGCGAGATTTGGCTCAACGGTGAAAATCATACGCAAAGCGCGCCTTATGAACGCCCTGTGTCCATGTTGTTTCAAGAGAACAACTTATTTCCCCATTTAACTGTGCAACAAAATTTGGCATTGGGTTTAAAAACAAGCTTAAAATTGACCGCACTTGAGCAAGATCAGATCGAACGGGTTGCTGATGCGGTAGGATTAACATCCTTTTTATCCCGTCTGCCAAACAGCTTGTCGGGCGGACAAAAACAACGGGTCGCATTGGCGCGTTGTTTATTGCGTGATAAACCGATTTTATTGTTGGACGAACCGTTTTCCGCGCTCGATCCGGAATTGAGACTGGAAATGCTCAATTTGATTGATGAACTTTGCCACAGTAAAAACTTAACATTGTTACTTGTGACCCATCAACCGTCAGAGCTGACTGGCAAAGTGGATCGTATGCTTCGTATTGAAAATGGTCGGATAAGCCAGCAAGAAAAATGCGCTTAAAATGCACCGCACTTTTTATTTACTTTGTTTTACTTAAGGAGACCTATGTCAACCAGTACCTTACAAATTTACTCCATCACACCGCATCCAAGCGTAGAATATTGGTCGGTGTGCAAAGTAGAAGCCCTATTTGAAACCCCATTTTTAGATTTGGTTTATCGTGCGGCACAAGTTCATCGCAAAAATTTCAATCCACGCGCGATTCAGCTTTCTACCTTAATGTCGATTAAAACCGGCGGTTGTCCGGAGGATTGTGGTTATTGCCCGCAATCGGCGCGTTACCATACAGGCGTCCAAAATCAAGAGTTATTAAACGTGGAAGACATCGTGGCGAAAGCCAAAATCGCCAAAGCGCGTGGGGCTGGTCGTTTCTGCATGGGCGCCGCATGGCGTGGACCAAAACCGAAAGACATCGCGAAAGTGACAGAAATTATCAAAGCGGTGAAATCCCTTGGCATGGAAACTTGCGGTACTTTCGGCTTATTGCAAGATGGCATGGCGGAAGAATTAAAAGACGCGGGCTTAGATTACTACAACCACAACCTAGACACCGCACCGGAACATTACAGCGAAGTGATTGGCACGCGCCGTTTTGACGACCGTATCAGCACCTTAGGCAAAGTTCGCAAAGCCGGCTTGAAAGTATGCTGTGGCGGTATTGTGGGCATGAATGAAACCCGCAAAGAACGCGCAGGACTCATTGCCAGCCTGGCGAATTTGGATCCGCAACCGGAATCCGTGCCGATTAACCAATTGGTGAAAATTGAAGGCACCCCACTTGCCGATGCAGAAGATTTGGACTGGACAGAATTCGTACGCACCATTGCCGTGGCACGTATTACCATGCCAAACAGCTATGTACGTTTATCTGCCGGTCGTCAAGGCATGAGCGAAGAAATGCAGGCAATGTGTTTTATGGCGGGGGCTAACTCCATTTTCTACGGCGACAAACTGCTTGTGACTGGGAACCCGGAAGAGGACGGAGACCGTTTATTGATGGAAAAACTCGATTTGGAGCCGGAAACGGAAGAGAACAAGCGTTTACGTTAATGACTCGCAGAGATTTAACGCATATCATGCAATCTGCAATATATGATTAAATCAAACATAAAAACAGGTAATTTGTTTAGGTTTATTATGTATCGCAAAAAATAGAACGATCACTCGTCCTGTAGTGTTAATAGAGATTAAGAAATGCATTTGACTTTGTTTTAGCAGGTAGGGTGGTGCACAGTAATGCGTTGTGTAGACTAATGGTAAGTCAGCGAGCAATCGCGGTATTGTGGGTTCAACTCCCACCACAGCGCGTTACAACCTTTGTTTCAATATAATTTTGTCAATCGCCTTTTCTTCGATTTCGTGCTTGATGCACGATCGAACCACGTGCGGCACGTTATTTAACCCTTTCGGGTATTCATGATTTCGTGCAACAAGTTGCACGCTACAGGGATGTTGCGCGGTGGATGTTAATTTGTGGTGTGGGTGTTGTTTTTTGAGGGAAATAAAATGATGCGGTATGGCGAAAGTGGTGCCCCAACAGGACTTGAAATTATTAAATAATTCTTTAATTATCAATATGTTGAATTTTCATTGAAATACCATGGTTACTATCGTGGTTACATTAAAGAACAACCAATGAGAAAAAAGATTTAATTTCTATCAGCGTTCAAAATTATATAAAAAGGTGTTCACCTGTTCACTATATATTATATTTCTTTATTTATCATATAGTTATATAGTGAATAGGGTGTTCACTAGGTATTCACCAGTGTTCACTCTTAAAAAATCCCATCTAAATTATATTTTCCTATCTATGCCTGTATAAAAAACAAGCAACCAAACCTTACCCACTCAACGTAGCCTACCGTAGCTAAACTATTAATTTTTAAGCAATTTACTTCCTGTTTTTTGTATATATATTGTTCTATGGGCTTTTTATAAGCCGTCTTAATTAAGATGATTTTAAAAGGATTAACTATGTTTAAAAAACTGTTAGAACTACGCCAACAAAAAGCGGAAAAAGTCGCAGAAATGCGCGCTATGTTAGATAAAGCAGAGCAAGAAAATCGCTCATTAAATGATGCCGAAAACGTTGATTTTGAAAAATTGAAAGATTTGGTCAAACAATTGAGCGATGAAATCGCCCGTTATGAAACGGTGGCCGATGAAGAACGTAACATTGCCGACAAAGGCAAGCCGGTAGAAACACGCGGTAAAACCTTCAGCAATGACGAACTACGCCACTACATTAAAACGGGTGAATTACGAAATCTTTCCACCACCGGTCAAGAAGATGGCGGTTATACCGTGATCCCACAATTGGATAAAGACGTAATGAAACGCTTAACCGATGATAGCGTGATGCGTCAAATTTGTAACGTGATCCGCTTGCCGGTTGGTGCGAAAGAATACAAAAAACTTGTTTCTGCCGGTGGCGCGGTGGTGGCACATGGTGAAGAAGGCGTAGCGCGTAACAGTACGGCAACCCCGAAACTCCATGAAGTCACCATTGCGTTAAACCCTATCTATGCCTATCCAAAAACCACTCAAGACATTTTGGACTTCTCCAGCATTGATGTTTTAGGTTGGCTGACTGATGAAATTACCGAAAGCTTCACCGAAACCGAAGAAACCGACTTAACCGGCGGTGACGGCACGAAGAAATCAAAAGGTTTCTTATCCTATGAACGTTCTACCGAAGCGGACAAAGTACGCGCCTTTGGTAAGTTACAAAAATTAGAAGTTGCCGGTGCCGACAAAATCACCGCCGATACGCTCATTGATTTGTTCTACACCTTACACAGCAAATACCGTAAAAATGCCGTTTGGGTGATGTCTTCTACCATTGCGGCAGCATTACAAAAACTCAAAAACAAAAACGGCGATTTTATTTGGCGTGATGGTTTAACTGTAGATGCGCCTTCTACCCTTTTAGGTCGTCCGGTTTACTTCCTTGAAACCATGCCGGCAAGTGGTGCCAATAAACCGGTAGTTGCCTTTGGTGACTTCAAACGCGGTTACTTCATTGTAGATCACGAAACCGGCGTAAGAACCCGCCCCGATAACATTACCGAACCGGGCTTCTATAAAGTCCATACCGATAAATATCTTGGTGGTGGCGTGGTAGATAGTAACGCAATCAAGTTCATTGAAGTTACGGCTTAATCGTCAAATTCCAACGGGGGCAATTAAGCCCCCTTTTTGTTAAAAGGGAAAGTATGAATAAAGAATTTGAAATCCGTTCATCCGAAATCACCGCAGACAGCGAGAATAAAAAACTGGTTGGCTATGTGGTGAAGTGGAACAGCCCTTCTGAGGTGCTTTATTGCGATTTTGTAGAACAATTCAGTGCGAATGCGTTTAGTGAAAGTTTAAGCAGCGGTGCCGATGTACGGGCATTATTTGAACACGACTATACCAAACTATTAGGGCGTACCCGTGCGGGAACCTTAAAACTGGAAGAAGACGCAATAGGTTTACGTTTTGAATTAATGCCACCTGATACCACCTTAGGGCGTGATTTGTTGGTAAGTGTTGAACGCGGCGATATTAGCGGGATGTCTTTCGGCTTTTGGGCTAAAGAAGAAACATGGAATTTTGATGTAGAGCCTTGTCAACGCACAGTAGCCAAAGCGGAATTATTTGAAATCACCGTTACAAGTATTCCCGCCTATCCTGAAAGTAGCGTTGAGATTGCCAAACGATCAATGGCAACCGCGAAGGGAAAAACGCAAGGAAAATCCACCGCACTTTTGAAACAGTGGCTTGATGTGGCGGAGGCGTAATATGTGGAACCCGTTCAGACGAAAATAACAACGCAACGCACCGATGGCAATTAATGAGCTGCTTTCTTATCTTGGCGTATCAAACACCGGCGCAGGGGAATTTGTCAGCCCGAACACGGCAGAAAGTTTACCGGCGGTGATGAGTGCCGTTACTGTTATTTCTGAAGCAGTGGCAAGTATGCCTTGTTATTTGTATCAGCTTAAAGACGATGGCCGCGAGCGCGTTTATCGTCACCCGGTGGACTATCTCTTAAACGAGATGCCAAACCGTAGCCAAACACCGTATCAATTCAAATACACCATGATGCGTCACTGCCTATTAAATGGTAACGCTTATGCGGTGATTGAATGGAACAGCAAAGGCGAACCGGTCAGCCTTACCCCGTATCAACCAAGTGCGGTCAATATCTATCGCAAAGTTGGCGGCGAGTATATCTATCAAATTACCGATTTAGACGGCAACAGCAAAAACTATCTTCAAGATGAAATCCTACATTTACGCCATTCATCCCTTGATGGCTTTATGGGGCGTTCGCCAATTACGATTTGCCGTGAAACCGTGGGCTTAGGCATTGCTCAACAGAAACACGGATCGGCGGTGATGAAAAACGGATTAATGGCGAGTGGCTTAATTACTACCGCCGAATGGTTGGATGATGCCAAAGCACAAAAAGCGGTAAAAGCCCTTGAACGTTACAAAGGCGCGAAGAACGCAGGGAAAACACCAATCCTTGAAGGCTCAATGGAATATAAACAGTTAGGCATGACAAACCAAGACGCGGAATGGCTAGCAAGCCGTACATTCACAATTTCCGATATTGCCCGAATCTACAACATTAGCCCAATTTTCCTTCAAGACTATTCCAATAGCAGTTATTCAAACTTTAGTGAAGCCAGTCGAGCCTTTTTATCGCAAACCTTGCGCCCTTGGCTAACCAATTTTGAACAGCAGCTAAAAGATGCCTTGATGATTGATTTAGGTAGCAACAGCAAGAAACGTTACTTAATTGAATTTGATACAAGCGACTTATTGCGCACAAGTCAAAGCGAGCGTTTCCAAAGTTACGATGTGGCAATTAAAGCCGGTGTAATGTGCCCAAATGAAGTCCGCCGTCGTGAAGGTTTACCGCCTTATGATGGTGGAGAAGAATTTAGCCAAGCATGGAAACAAACCGTAGAAGTAAAACGCGGTGATGAACAAGAACCGGGGGTAAGCAATGGCAATCATGATTAAGGCCGGAAAGTATAACAAGGTGATCACCTTACAAAAGCGGGATTATGACAAAGAGCGAAAAAATAACACCTACGGAAACTCAAGACCGATTTGGAAGAATGTCGCCACCGTGCGCGCCAGTGTAGAACCGTTACAAGGGCGAGAATATTTTAGTGGCCCGTTTCAAATAGGGGAAAACATTGTAAGAATCCGCATTCGTTATCTTGAAGGAATCACTCGAAAAATGCGTATTAGATACGGAAACCGCCTATTTGATATTTATTCGGTCATTGACAGTATGGAATCGCACAGAGAATTACAACTCATGTGTAAAGAGGGAGAAGCCTATAACGGCGGAGATGATGATGCTAGATATTAATTTAACGATTGATGAAATCAAAGCGCACTTAAATCTCGATCACGATTTAGATGATGAGTTACTGGAAGTCTATAAGGTGGCCACATTGGAAGTATGCCAAAAACATATTGGCAAAACCTTTGGGGAAGAAGAAACGGAAAAGACCATACCTTTTACCCCGGCGATTAAGATTGGTTGCTTAATGTATATCGCCTATCTCTACACGAACCGAGAAGCCGTCACAGACTTAGCCAACCTTAAGCCGGCACCTATGACGATTTCCGCATTGTGGGAAGTGTATAGAGAACCGTGCGCTTACTAAGGATTTAGTAACCGATGCCATACCAACCGTTAAGACGTTGTAGCTATCCCGGATGTAGAAACAAAGTAAAGTCCGGTAGATGCGAGGAGCATAAACCCAAGGACAACCGCCCAAGCAGTAGCGCACGCGGTTACGACCACAAGTGGAGCAAATACCGCGCACAATACTTAAAGCATCATCCCCTTTGTGTGATGTGCTTAGAGCAAGGCAAATACACACCGGCAACAGTGATAGACCATATCAAGCCGGTAGAGAACGGGCAAGCCGATCCGTTGTTTTGGGTAGCAAGCAATCATCAGCCTTTATGTCGTGATTGTCACAGCTATAAAACACGAGTGATAGACCAACGCGGATTTGGGGCAAAGAAAATTGATTAGACCGGGTGGGGGCAATTTCAAAAAGAAAGTGGCAACCCTACGGAACCGCCCCCCCAATCAAATTTTTAAGCAAAGTGATTTTTTAGAAAATAAGGAAAGTGAATGAGCAAACGAAAAAGTTATAAGACACCTGATTTCTTGGATGATATTGCTAAAAGCCAATGGAAAGCGCGTATTAAACAACTTTCAGAGCGTGGCGATATTAAGTCGGAAGATTTAACAAACCTTGAAATTTATTGCGAAAACTACGCAATTTGGCGTCATTCTGTGGCAGATTTAGCCAAAAATGGCTTCATTATCGTAAATAGCCAAGGCACACAATCAAGAAACCCGGCATTGTCCGCGAAAGCAGATGCCGAAAAAGTCATGATCAAGATGTCTTCCCTGTTAGGCTTCGATCCGGTGAGTCGCCGTAAAAATCCAGTAGAAACGGATGTTACTGATATGTTGGATGAAATCCTCACAATGTAGGCAAAAATGGAAATCTGGCACGAATACGCGAAGAAAGTTCAAACAGGTGAAATAGTGGCTTGTCGTAAGATAAAACAAGCCGTAGCGCGTTATTTTGACGATTTAGAAAACCCCGCTTATTTCTTTGATGAAAGTGCGGTAAATAAATTCTTAGCATTCTCCCGCCTATGCCCACACGTTAAAGGGCATTTACGCGGGCAACCAATCGAGCTTTCAGACTGGCAGACGTTTCTTTTTGCCAATCTGTTAGGCTTTAAGCGCACCGATACCGGCTTGAGAAAATATCGTTCCGCTTATATCCAAGTGGCGCGAAAAAATGCCAAGTCCACCGTGGCCGCCGTGTTGGCTAATTGGTTTCTACTGATGGAAGCGGGCCAACAAGATATTTACACTGCAGCAGTAAGCCGAGACCAAGCCCGCATTGTGTTTGATGATGCGCGTCAAATGTGCCTACTATCTCCCCTTTTGCGCAAACGGCTCAATATTCAGCAGCATAAACTGATTAATCCGAAATCAAATAGCTTAATGCGCCCGTTAGCGGCTAAATCCTCAACCATTGAGGGAACCAACCCAAGCCTCGCCATTGTGGACGAATATCACCTACACACCGATAACAGCGTGTATAGCGCGCTAGAACTAGGGCAAGGTGCCCGCCCGGAAGGTTTATTGTTTGCGATTACCACCGCGGGAAGTAACGTGATATCTGCCTGTAAACAGCACTATGACTATTGCGCGCAAATACTGGAAGGCAACGAACAAAACGACAGCTTATTTGTGCTGATTTTTGAATTAGACGAAGAAAGCGAAATTGATAATCCGGAAAACTGGGTAAAAGCTAATCCGAATATCGGTAAATCCATTCCTTACCTTGATTTTGAAAACACGATCAAGAAAGCCCGAGGGATTCCTTCCGAGTGGGTGGAAATGCTCACCAAGCGTTTTAATGTTTGGTGCCAAGGAACAACGCCATGGCTAGGTGAAGGCAATTGGGCGCAGTGCGCACGAGATTACACGGAAAGCGACTTACTTCACCAAGATTGTTATTTAGGCTTGGATTTATCTAGCACCAACGACTTAACAAGCCTTTGTTACACCTTCCCTCAAGGGAAAAAAGTGCGGTTGATTACCCGACACTATATTCCTGAATTTCAGCTTAACAATGTGGCCAACAAGAACCGGGCCATTTATCGAAACTGGGTGCGCAGTGGTTGGCTTATTGCCACAGAGGGCGACTGTATCGACTATGACAAAATCCGCGATGATATTTTAAAAGATGCGGAAAACTTCAATATCAAAATGATAGGCTTTGATGTTTGGAACGCCACGCATTTACGCACGCAATTACAGGCGGCAGGCTTGGAAGTAGAACCATTCCCGCAAACCTATCAACGATTTAGCCCGGTGGCCAAAAGTGCGGAAGTGTTGATAAATCGCCAAGTGATAGAACACCACGGCGATCCGGTGCTTTCTTGGGCATTATCCAACGTTGTGATGGAAACCGATGCGAACGCCAACATTAAACCAAACAAGAAGAAGGCCGCAAACAAAATCGATCCGGCAGTGGCTTTCTTGATGTCATTCGGCACCTATCAGCTTGAATATGGCGATCTGATTTTTGAATTATCGGAAGAACACAAACAGGCATTGGAACAATTTAATGGGATTGATTTATGAGATGTAAACAGGCAAAGCAAAACTTACTTCTTTCAGCGGTAAATCACTATAAAAAATCGACCGCACTTTTTACCTTTGTCAGCCTTTACGATGATGAAGAACCCTATCCAATAAGTGAAGTTATTCACGCATTAGAATGTAAATGTAATGCGGCCAAGCGAGAAATAGACAGCCGACCAAATAGCCCGAATATGGACGCGTTAGAAACGATTTACTTTATTGCCAAGAAACAGCTTGATGCCATGCTAAAACAGCAAAAAAGAATCAATGCCGGTAAGCGATGAAGAATAAAATATTTCCCTTACACTATTGAATCTTTTCTCCTTTGTTACTATGTTATTTACTATAATAACCAGTAAAAACAAGGGGGGGGGGAACTATGGGGCTGATACTAGTTGCAATAAAGTGTATGGTTGCTGCTTTTTTTGTCGTATTAGCAATAGTTACCTTTCAAGACTGGTGGTTTATTGTGGCCTTTGGTTTAGCCGGCGGGCTTTCATTTACTATCGGTTGGCTTATTTACGATGAATATAAGCGCCGGAAAGAAAATAAACGGTTGGCCGCCGAGTGGGAAGAAAGAAAAAGCCGCCCGGTAGAATATGAAATAAATAACGCAGTTATCAAGAAAACATTACCGGAAAGGCAAAAGCCACTTATTACCGGCACGATAAACTGGATAGACGGCAGCACCGGCAAAGAAACCACTTTAATAGATATTAGTGTTGATATAAAAAACAAATAACCGAATAAAACGCACCTAGGCTGATCCCCGAAAGCAAGAAACCTTATCTTGTTGGTGCGCTCCTATCATAAGGGCAAATGCGAAAGGGGCATTTTATGAGAGAATTACACCGTTTTTCTTATTCGTTAAATCGTGCTATCGAATACTTAAATAATGATTTAGGTTATCCAAACTTAAAAATAGATGATTTAATTCACTTCATTAAAAAAGAAAAATTAACGACTGTTTTTCAAATGGAAGGATTTATACAAGAATCTTCAGCATATATCACTTCTATTTGTGAAAATGATTTAGAAAAGCAGATAAAAATAAATAATATAACTATTAAATATACAGAAAATGAGTATTCAAAAACCGAACCAATTGGGCTATCAAAAGAATTTTCACAGCGTTTTAAAAATGATTTTCTGGAAATTAAATTTAATCATTCATTAAGCAATCAGCCCGCTATAAAATTTCCTTTCGCCCGTCTGGTGAAATATCAAAATGAAAATGATTGTATTATATTTGATAATCTTAAATATTTAACTTTTGAAGGTTATTTTAGAATCGACAACACTCAGTACAAAGGAAATGATGTAGAAATAGTGAATCGTGGTTATATAGAAATAACCCCTGATTTTTCATTTTTTGAAAGCCTTTCATTTCTTGAAAATAAAACGACTGCATTAACATTTTTTGCGAATCTTGATGAGCCTTTAAAATTAAATTTTGATAGCATTCAAATTCTACACAGCGACATAGAAAAAATCATAGGGCTACAAGAAAAAGATGAAATAGCACAACTGAAAGCGGAACTCGCAGAAAAGCAAAATATAATAGATTCCTTTAATAGCGCAGAAGTTAAAGGGCGTATAAGTTCGCCGCAAAAACAACTGTTCGCTTTATTGGTTAAAAAATGTTATCCAAAACTTGATAGCAGAAATAAGTTATTTGATGTTATCAACGCAGATCTAAAAGAATCAGGAATTAGAAATACCAATATCGCAGCAGACACTTTTTACAAGTTAATTGATGAATCAAACGATATTATAAAAGCAATTTTCCCACCTAAAAAATCATAGTTTCCTATAAAAGCCTCTTAGTCTTTCGATTTAAGGGGCTTTTTCTTTCGATTTAAGGGGCTTTTTCTTTCGATTTAAG
>NZ_CALIWN010000029.1:0-20647 GCF_938046485.1 uncultured Aggregatibacter sp.
TTTTTATCACCACGCAACCCCTTTTTAGCTTTTTTTTCATTTTTTGTTTTGATTGAAGATAATTTAATCAAATTAACAACATTCTTTACCTCAGCGATCCTTAGTATCCAACCTGTTCTTAAAGACGAAACCTATTGATTTCATTATTATGAACACGCTTTTTAAGAGTTGCTTTCTATAACAAGTGCGGTTATATTTTTTAACGATTTCTGCTATGAATAAAACATAGCTTTCTTAACGATTCAACTCGTTTCCCATCCTCCAATTAAAGGAATACATAAGGAATACATTATGACTAACCAGTTAGATTCTCTTCGCGAACTTACCGTTGTTGTTGCCGATACCGGTGACATTGATGCCATTCGTCAATATAAACCTGAAGATGCCACGACGAATCCATCTTTGATTCTGAGTGCAGCGGCGCTACCACAATATGCGGCGTTGATTGATGAAGCAATTGCTTACGGTAAACAACAAAGTCAGGATAAAGCACAGCAACTTGTTGATGCAGAAGATAAATTGGCGGTCAACATTGGTTTGGAAATCTTAAAATTAGTCCCTGGCCGCGTTTCTACGGAAGTGGATGCGCGTCTTTCTTATGACACCGAGGCGACCGTTACAAAAGCAAGAAAACTGATTGCGCTATATGAAGCGGCAGGCATTAATAAAAATCGTATTTTGATTAAAATCGCCTCTACATGGCAAGGTATCCGTGCAGCGGAAATCCTAGAAAAAGAAGGTATCAACTGTAACCTGACATTATTATTCTCCGAAGCGCAAGCACGTGCTTGTGCAGAAGCGGGCGTTTATTTGATTTCGCCATTTGTGGGCCGTATTTTAGACTGGTACAAAGCCAATACCGATAAAAAAGAATACGCACCGGCAGAAGATCCGGGCGTGATTTCTGTGACCAAAATTTACAATTACTACAAACAATATGGCTACAAAACGGTAGTGATGGGCGCAAGTTTCCGTAATGTAGGCGAAATCATTGAATTAGCCGGCTGTGACCGTTTAACTATTGCTCCGCCGTTGTTGAAAACCTTACATGAAACCCCAGATGCCGTGGTGAGAAAACTGGGTTTCCAAGGCGAAGTACAAGCCAAACCGCAACCATTAACCGAAGCGGAATTCTATTGGCAGCATAACAGCGATGCCATGGCAGTGGAAAAACTGGCCGAGGGTATTCGTAAATTTGCTGTTGACCAAGGTAAATTAGAAGAGATGTTACTGTCTAAATGGTAATGGTTTCTTAGTTATGTATTAAGCAAAAGTGCGGTGGAAATTTTCCGTGTTTAAAAACGCCGAAAAATCTGACCGCACTTTTTTATGAGCACACCCTATTTTGTCAATTTATCTCAATCAGGAGGCACAATGTCAACTCGTCAACAACTCGCCAATGCCATTCGCTTTTTAAGTATGGATTCGGTGCAAAAAGCCAAATCCGGTCACCCGGGCGCACCGATGGGCATGGCGGATATCGCAGAAGTATTATGGCGTGATTTTTTACATCACAACCCAACTAACCCGCAATGGGCTAACCGCGACCGTTTCGTGCTATCTAACGGCCACGGTTCCATGCTGATTTACAGCTTGTTGCATTTAAGCGGTTACGATGTATCTATTGAAGATTTAAAACAATTCCGTCAATTACATTCCAAAACTCCGGGACACCCTGAATTTGGTTACACACCGGGCGTTGAAACCACTACAGGCCCACTAGGTCAAGGCATCACCAACGCAGTCGGTATGGCGATTGCAGAGAAAACGTTAGCGGGTCAATTTAACCGTGACGGTCATAACATCGTGGATCACCACACCTATGTTTTCTTGGGCGATGGCTGTTTAATGGAAGGGATTTCCCACGAGGCTTGTTCTTTAGCGGGGACTTTAGGCTTAGGTAAATTAATTGCCTTCTACGATGACAATAACATTTCTATCGATGGTCATGTTGACGGTTGGTTTACTGATGACACACAAAAACGCTTTGAAGCTTACGGCTGGCAAGTGATTCCGGCAGTGGATGGTCACAATCCGGCACAAATCATTGAGGCGATTAAACAAGCGCAAGCGGAAACCAATAAACCGACCTTAATTATTTGTAAAACCATTATCGGTTTCGGTTCTCCGAATAAATCCAACTCTCACGATTGCCACGGCGCACCATTAGGTGATGAAGAAATCGCATTAACCCGTGAAGCACTAAACTGGGATTACGCACCGTTTGAGATCCCAGCCGATATTTATGCACAATGGGATGCGAAAGCAAAAGGCGCAGAGTTAGAAAAAGCCTGGCATGAAAAATTCGCTGCTTATGCGAAAGCCTATCCGGAATTAGCCGCTGAATTTACCCGTCGTATTGAGAAAAAATTGCCGGCAGATTGGGCAAAAGAATCTCAAGCGTTCATTGACCATTTACAAGCGAACCCGGCAAGCATTGCAAGCCGCAAAGCCTCACAAAATGCTATTGAAGCTTATGCAAAAGTGTTACCGGAATTACTTGGTGGTTCTGCCGACTTGGCAAGCTCCAACTTGACCCTTTGGTCCGGTTCTAAACCGATTCGCGCAACTCAAAACGTAGATGGTAACTACCTCAACTACGGCGTACGCGAGTTCGGTATGGCGGCAATCATGAATGGTATCGCGCTTCATGGCGGTTTCATCCCTTATGGCGCAACGTTCCTCATGTTCATGGAATACGCTCACAACGCGATTCGCATGGCGGCATTAATGAAACAACGCAGCTTATTCGTGTTCACCCATGATTCCATCGGTTTAGGCGAAGACGGTCCAACCCATCAACCGGTTGAACAAACCTCTGCATTGCGTTTAATCCCTAACTTGAACACATGGCGCCCTTGCGACCAAGTGGAATCGGCGATTGCTTGGAAAGCGGCGATTGAAAGAACCGATGGCCCAAGCGCATTGATTTTCACCCGTCAAAACTTGGCACAAATGGACCGCACTTCTGAGCAATTAGCTAACGTGACGCGCGGTGCTTATGTATTAAAAGACTGCACCGGCACGCCGGATCTGATTTTCATTGCGACCGGTTCTGAAGTGGAATTGGCCGTGAAAGCCGCAGAACAATTAACCGCAGAAGGCAAAAAAATCCGTGTGGTTTCTATGCCAAGTACGAATGTGTTCGACAAACAAGATGAAGCTTATCGCGAAGCCGTATTGCCAAGTGCGATAACTAAACGTGTGGCTGTTGAAGCGGGCATTGCCGACTTCTGGTACAAATATGTTGGTTTCAATGGTCGTATCGTTGGTATGCACAGCTTCGGTGAATCCGCACCGGCAGACCAATTGTTCAAACTCTTTGGTTTCACGGTAGATAACGTGGTCGCTAAAGCGAAAGAAATTCTTTAATTTCAAACCGCACTTTAAAACAACAGGCCGAACAGCAAAATCACTGTTCGGCTTTTTTCTGTTGTTTCTTGGCATTTTAAATCCATCATAGAAAGCACAAAGGCAGGTTACCCTGCCTTTTTTCTTATGTTCTAAAAAACCACTAATCAGATTTTTTCTGATTCTCTTTTGCCGCTTTTACAAAGCCTTCGAATAATGGATGCCCATCACGTGGCGTGGACGTGAATTCCGGGTGGAATTGGCAAGCAACAAACCAAGGGTGATTCGGCACTTCAATGATTTCCACCAGTTTTTTATCGGCGGATAAACCGGTCACTTTTAAGCCGGCTTTTTCGATTTGTGGAAGCAAGACATTATTGACTTCGTAACGGTGACGATGACGTTCTTCAATGGTTTCGGCACCATATAATTTGCGTGCTAAGCTGCCTTCAATTAAATGACATTTTTGTGCCCCAAGACGCATGGTGCCACCCAAATCGGATTCATCACTACGGACTTCTTTATTACCGTCAGCATCTTGCCATTCGGTGATTAACCCGACTACCGGTTGTTCACAAGTGCGGTCAAATTCGGAAGAGTTTGCATGGCTCATGCCGGCAACATGACGAGCGAACTCGATGAGCGCCACTTGCATCCCTAAGCAAATACCTAAATACGGAATATTGTTTTCACGCGCATATTTAGCGGTGAGGATTTTGCCTTCGACACCGCGATAGCCGAAGCCGCCCGGCACTAAAATACCGTCTAAGCCTTTTAAGATGTCAACGCCTTTGGTTTCCACATCTTGTGAGTCGATGTATTTAATATTTACGCTCAAGCGATTTTTTAAACCGGCGTGTTTTAGGGCTTCGTTCACGGATTTATACGCATCCGGCAATTCGGTGTATTTACCCACCATTCCGATAGTAACTTCGCCTGTCGGGTTGGCTTGTTGATACAACACTTGTTCCCATTCGGATAAATCGGCTTCCGGGCAAGTTAAGTGGAAGCGATTGCAAATAAAATCGTCCAAGCCTTGAGATTTCAAGAGCGCTGGGATTTGGTAAATGGAAGATACATCTTTCAGAGAAATCACCGCGCGTTCCGGCACGTTACAGAATAACGCAATTTTGGCGCGTTCATTTGGCGGAATCATGCGGTCGGAACGGCAAATCAGCACGTCCGGTTGAATGCCGATAGACAACAATTCTTTCACGGAATGCTGTGTCGGTTTGGTTTTGACTTCGCCGGCGGTCGGAATGTAAGGCACAAGCGTTAGGTGCATGAAAATCGTGCGTTCACGTCCCACTTGTACGGCAAGTTGGCGCAAAGCTTCCAAGAACGGGAGGGATTCAATATCGCCCACTGTGCCACCTACTTCTACGATAGCTACATCATGCCCTGCGGCGCCATCAATCACGCGCGCTTTGATTTCGTTGGTAATGTGTGGAATTACTTGAATGGTTGCGCCGAGATAGTCACCGCGACGCTCTTTGCGTAACACTTCGGAATAGATTTTACCGGTGGTGAAGTTATTACGCTTGGTCATTTTGGTGCGAATAAAACGCTCATAGTGACCTAAATCCAAATCGGTTTCTGCACCGTCTTGGGTCACGAAAACTTCACCGTGCTGGGTTGGGCTCATGGTGCCCGGATCGACATTGATATAAGGGTCAAGTTTCATGATCGTGACGTTCAAACCACGCGCCTCTAAGATTGCCGCAAGTGATGCCGCTGCAATGCCTTTACCAAGCGAAGAAACTACGCCGCCTGTGACGAAAATATAATTGGTAGCCATAAGAAACCTATTTGTTGCTATTGGGGTGGATGGAAAATTAGGATAAATATAATCTATCAAGACGGGAGCGTAGTTTACAACAAAGGCAGAATGAACTCAATTGCCGAACGGAGAATTACAGGAAAAGTGCGGTCAAATAATACAATGTTTTTTATGTGTTTTTTCATCGTTTCGTTACGAATAATCGGGCTTTTATAGTAGAATCCGAAATGCGTCTTTATTTTATTACTGAAGAGAAACGATTATGTTTTCACGCAAAGATATTCTTGTTTTAGGCATGATGATTTTCGCCCTGTTTTTAGGCGCAGGAAACATTATTTTTCCGCCGATGGAAGGCTACACGGCAGGGCAACATTGGGCAACCGCCGCCTTGGGATTTGTGCTCACCGGCGTATTAATGCCGTTTATCACGCTGGTTGTGGTGTCTGTCTTAGGTCGTGGCGAAGAACTCACCCGCGACCTTCCTAAATGGGCAGAGGTCTTATTTTTAGCCACGTTGTATTTGGTCATCGGTTCTACGTTTGCGATGCCACGCATTACCAACGTCGCATACGAAATGGCGTTTGTACCACTTGATATAGTGGCAGACACGTCAGTAAATCATCTGATTTTTGCGGTAGTCTTTAACATTATCGCCATGCTATTTATGCTGAAACCGAACACCATTATTTCCAGCGTAGGCAAATTTATGACCCCAGCCTTATTGGTGTTGTTAGTGGTAGTGACCGTAACCGTCTTTATCTCTCCCTTGTCGGATATTGTCGCGCCAAGCAAAAGCTATGCGGACAGTTCAGCATTGACCACCGGTTTAATTAGCGGTTACCAAACCATGGACGTTTTAGCAGCGATTGCTTTCGGTGGCATTGTGGCTCGTGCGTTAAGTGCAAAAAATATCACTGAACCGCAAAAAATCATGCGTTACACCATATCCGCCGGTGGCATTTCAGTGGTTTTATTAGCCGCACTTTATTTCTCCCTTTTCTATCTTGGTGCGACCAGTGACCAAGTGGCGCAAGGCGTCAGCAACGGCGGTCAAATTTTTTCTCGTTATGTGAACGTGTTATTCGGTAAAGAAGGTTCTTGGATTATGTCCGGTATCATCTTCTTAGCAAGTTTAACCACCTTAGTGGGCGTGACCAGTGCTTGTGCTTACTATTTCGCTAAATTCTCCAACCGCTTGCCATATTCTTTCTGGGTGGTGGTGTTTACTGTCATGACGACCATCATTTCCGAAAACGGCTTAACGAAATTATTACAAGTGACGATTCCTGCATTGTTATTAATTTATCCGGTGGCAATCATGTTGGTAGTGTTGCAGTTCGTCCGTGCTAAATTACCATGCGTAAAATTAACCTATAACGCCACGATTGCGGTCACCGTGTGTTTTAGTCTGTGCGACAGCTTAAATAACGTGGGATTATTGTCTGACAGCGTGAAACAATTTCTTGGCAATTTCCCATTATATGATAATGGTTTGGCGTGGTTAGTGCCGGCGTTAGTCGTGATGTTCTTAACCATGTTGGTTGGTAAAAAATGTGCTGCGTAACTCTTTTTTCAGTAAGCGTAAATAAAGAAAATACAGGCAAAAAATTACTCACAATCGAATCAAGTTCGATTGTTGCCCCAATGGAGCCATTGGTAAAGCCAACGTTCAAAATCTGTTGGATTTTGTGACCGCACTTTTTTAACAAATAAAAGAACTTTTAGGCTAAAAATAGGTCATAGTAACCGTGAAATGATAGAATTCAATCGTCCAAACCGATTGAAATTCTGATGAATTATGTTATAACTGAGCTTAATCAAGCTTGGTGATGTAAGTAAGAAGGAAGATGATGGATAAAGAAACTCAAACCATGATGTTAGTTCCCCAAGGAAGCTTAGAAGCCTATATTCGCGCAGCGAACGAATACCCGATGTTAACGGCGGAAGAAGAAAAGGAACTCGCGGAACGTTTGTATTACCACGAAGATATTGAAGCGGCAAAAAAACTCGTGTTATCTCACTTACGCTTCGTTATCCATGTTGCCCGTGGCTATTCCGGTTATGGCTTGCCACAAGCGGATTTAATTCAAGAAGGCAATATCGGTTTAATGAAAGCGGTTAAGCGTTTTAACCCGGAGGTCGGTGTTCGCTTAGTGTCTTTTGCGGTGCATTGGATCAAAGCGGAAATTCACGAATACGTTTTGCGTAACTGGCGTATTGTGAAAGTCGCAACGACCAAAGCACAACGTAAGTTGTTCTTTAATCTACGCAAAACAAAACAACGCTTAGGTTGGTTTAATGAAAACGAAGTGGACATGGTAGCCAATGAGTTAGGCGTTTCTCCGCAAGATGTGGTGGAAATGGAATCGCGCATGACCGGGGCGGATGTCACCTTTGATTTACCAACCGATGATCATGATGAAGAAACCTATGCACCGGCATTATACTTGGAAGATAAAAGCTCCAATTTTGCAGCGGAATTAGAAAATGAAAACTACGAAGCACAAGCTACCGACCGACTTGCTGTCGCTTTGGATAATTTGGATGCTCGTAGTCAAGACATTATCAAAGCACGTTGGTTGGATGAAACCAAAGCGACGTTGCAAGATTTGGCAGCAAAATACAATATTTCTGCCGAACGTGTTCGTCAGCTCGAAACCAACGCACTGAAAAAATTAAAAACCGCAATAAGTGTCTAATTTACCGATATCAAAAAACCGACAGCCATGTCGGTTTTTTATTGGGTTCTCAATGAAAATATCGCAGAAATTACTCACAATCGAATTGAGTTCGGTTATTTGCTTTAATGGCGCCTTTGACAAAACCAACGCTCAAAATCCGTTGTATTTTGTGACCGCACTTTAAGATGAAAATGACCGATTTATTCGAAAATCAATAACATCACCCTTTCACCATTTTCTTTAACTGATACAAATAGGCCAATGCCTGTTTTGGACTTAATTCATCCGGATCTAATTCTTGTAACATATTCAATAACATCTCCTTATTTTCATCTTCTGCCTGATCAAATGCTAATTCACCTTGGCGTTGATTTAATAAACGAAGATCCTGAATCTGTTGGTTGGCGTTTTGCTGTGACAGTTTTTCTAATTGCGCCAGTTTTTGTTTGGCAAGCTTGATGACTTGTTGTGGTACACCTGCCAAGGCAGCGACCGCAAGACCGTAACTTTTACTGGCAGCACCTTTTTGTACGGCGTGCATGAAAGCAATGGTGTCATTATGCTCAATGGCATCTAAATGAATATTGCCGATACCTTGTACCTGTTCCGGCAGTACGGTGAGCTCAAAATAGTGGGTGGCGAATAAGGTTAAAGAACGGATTTTCTTCGCTAACCATTCAGCGCAAGCCCAAGCGAGGGACAAACCGTCGTAAGTGGAGGTTCCACGGCCGATTTCATCAATTAACACCAAACTTTTGTCTGTCGCTTGATGCAGAATATTCGCCATTTCCGTCATTTCCACCATGAAGGTTGAACGCCCTGAAGCGAGATCATCAGAAGCGCCGATACGGGTAAAAATACGATCAACAGGACCAATGACGGCACTGTCTGCCGGTACGAAACTGCCCATGTACGCCATTAAGGTAATCAGCGCCGTTTGGCGCATATAGGTACTTTTACCGCCCATGTTCGGGCCGGTGATAATGAGAAAATGTTGCTGTTCCGTAAGTTCTGTTGGATTGGCAATAAACGGTTCCTTCAACACTTGCTCCACCACAGGGTGACGGCCGTTCTGAATATGAATGCCCGTTTGTGCCGAGAAGGTCGGCGCCACATAATTCAGGCTTTCCGCCCGCTCCGCTAAATTGGTGAGCACATCCAATTCGGCTAATGCCAAACCGGCGAGCTGTAAGTCACCCAAGTGCGGTAATAATTGGTCGAAAATTTCATCGTATAACTGTTTTTCCAGCGCCAAAGAAGCCCCTTTTGCTTTCAGCACCTTATCTTCATAGGTTTTCAATTCAGGAATGATATAACGTTCGGCATTTTTTAAGGTTTGACGACGTACATAATGAATCGGCGCCTTATGAGCTTGCCCCTGGCTAATTTGAATGTAATAACCGTGCACGGCATTGAAGCCTATTTTTAAGGTATCAATGCCGGTGTTTTCCCGTTCCCGCTGTTCCAGATCTTCCAAATAACGGGTGGCACCATCGGCTAATTCACGCCACTCATCCAATTCGGCATTGTAGCCTGCCGCAATGACACCGCCATCACGAATTAACACAGGTGGGCTGTCAATAATCGCTCGTTGTAACAGGTCAAATTGGGCTGAAAAATCGCCCAGTTGTTGGTAAAGTGCGGTCATTTTGGCGGATGTTTTTTCAGCCAACCGATTTTTTATATAAGGAATCTGCTCTAAAGCGGTACGCAAGCGGGTTAAATCACGCGGGCGGGCGGTGCGTAAAGCCACGCGCGCCAAAATGCGTTCCATATCACCCACTTGTTGCAAATAAGGTTGTAAATCCGCCACTAAATCCTGTTCTAAAATCGCCCCAATGGCTTGTTGGCGTTGCGTGAGTTTTTCTACATCGCAAATCGGTTGGTGAATCCAGCGTTTGAGCAAACGACTGCCCATTGGGGTGACGCATTTATCCAACACGGCCGCCAACGTGTTTTCCGTACCGCCGGCCAGATTTTGAGTGAGCTCCAAATTGCGACGGGTTGCCGCGTCCAACTGAATATTTTCGCTGTGTTGAATGAGATGAACGCTTTGAATATGCGGCAAGGCGGTGCGTTGCGTTTCGCGTGCGTATTGCAATAAACAACCGGCGGCGCATAAGCCCAGAATCGCTTTTTCCACGCCGAATCCGCGCAAGTCTTTGGTATTAAATTGATGGCAAAGCTGTTGAATGGCCGTTTTGAGCTCGAATTCCCAAATAGGGCGACGACGCAAACCCTTAGCGTGTTCAATGAGGTGAAAATCAGCAAAATCCTCACAATAAAGCAATTCTACCGGCGCGATGCGTTGTAATTCCGTTTGCAAATCCGCTTTGGATTCCGGTTCGCATAGCTGAAAACGACCGGATGTCATGTCTAAGGTCGCCAAACCGAAGTGATCGTTTTCCTGATACACCGCGGCAATGAGGTTGTCTTGCCGTTCCGGTAAAAGCGCTTCATCACTCACCGTGCCCGGCGTGACAATGCGCACGATTTGGCGTTCAACAGGGCCTTTCGCCGTATTCGGATCACCGATTTGTTCGCAAATAGCGACGGACTCCCCTAACTGTACCAACTTCGCTAAATAGCCTTCAACCGCGTGATAAGGCACGCCTGCCATAGGAATCGGCTGCCCTGCAGATTGTCCGCGTTTGGTCAGTGAAATATCCAACAGTGCGGAGGCGCGTTTTGCATCGTCGTAAAACAGCTCGTAAAAATCGCCCATGCGATAAAATAACAAAATATCCGGATTCTCTGCTTTGAGTTGCAGATATTGTTTCATCATCGGCGTATGCTGTTCGAAATTTTCTTTTGACATCATAAGGTTAGCATTATTGTTGGATTAATTGGGAAGAAATCACCTGACACCACGAGTTATCAGCGGAATCGCATATAATGCTTTGCGATAAGCGTATGAAAACAAAACACCCGCAGAATCAAGCCTCTGCGAGCGTTTCTTAACATTCGGCAAAACGCTATTTAACCGGCAACTCTGCCATAAAGCACAGGCGTTATTGTAACAACGAAATATCCGCCACTTGTAAGAATAAACCTTGTAATGTGTTCAAAATGGCTAGGCGGTTTTGACGCAATTTGGCATCCTCCGAATTCACCATCACATTGTCAAAGAAATTATCCACCGGTTGACGCAAGCCGGCGAGTTTATCCAACACTGCCGTGTATTCGCCTTGTGCGATTAACGGCTGAACTTCTTTTGCCAAACTTAACACGCTTTGCGCAAGCTCTTGTTCTGCCGGCTCAACACATAACGCCACATCAATTGCGCCAATGTCGCCTTCCGCTTTCGCCAAAATATTCGCCACGCGTTTATTGGCGGCAGCCAAAGCTTCCGCAGAATCAAGTGTACGGAAATGTGAAACCGCACGCACACGCGCATCAAAATCAGCAGGACGGGTTGGACGACGCGCCAATACCGCCTGAATCACATCCACCGCAATGCCTTCATCTTGATACCATGCACGGAAACGACCGAGCATGAAGTCCACCACATCAGCAACCACGTTTTGATTCGTGAGTTTATCACCGAAAAGTGCGGCTGATTTTTTCACTAAATCTTCTAAATCTAGTGGTAAATTTTTCTCTACGATAATACGTAATGCACCTAATGCCGCACGACGCAATGCAAATGGGTCTGCGCTGCCTTTTGGTGCTTGGCCGATACCGAAGATCCCTGTTAAGGTGTCAAATTTATCCGCTAAAGCAACCGCACTTGCCACAAGTGATTTTGGTAACTCATCTCCCGCAAAGCGTGGCATATATTGTTCATTTAACGCCACTGCCACTTCTTCGTCTTCACCGTCATGACGAGCATAATGCATGCCCATCACACCTTGGGTGTCAGTGAATTCAAACACCATATTGGTCATCAAGTCACATTTTGACAGTAAACCCGCACGTTTTGCTTTCGCTTCGTCTGCGCCAATTTGTTTTGCAATTTCGCCTGCCAGTTGCTCAATACGGTCAGTTTTGTCTTTCAATGTACCCAGTTGTTGTTGGAACAACACGGTTTCTAAGCGTGGTAAACGATCAACCAGTTTTTGTTTTAAGTCGGTTTTGAAGAAGAATTCCGCATCGGTTAAACGTGGACGAACCACTTTTTCATTCCCTTCGATAATCGCGGTTGGATCTTCCGGGTTGATGTTCGAGACGAAAATAAAGTGCGGTAATAATTTGCCGTCTTTATCATAAATCGGGAAATATTTTTGGTCGCCTTTCATAGTGTAAACCAAGGCTTCCGCCGGCACCGCTAAGAATCGTTCTTCAAATTTTGCTGCCAATACATTTGGATATTCCACCAAGGAAGTGACTTCTTCAAGCAAACTTTCCTCAATGTCAGCTACGCCGCCAAGTGCGGTCGCTTTTGCTTGAGATTTTGCCAAAATTTCTGCTTTACGCTCGTTGAAATCTGCTACTACAGAACCTTTTTCACGCAATAATTGTGGATATTGGTCTGCATGTTGAATTTCAAATTCTTTCTCGCCCAAGAAACGGTGACCACGAATAGTGCGCGCACTTGCCACACCTAAAATTTCGCCTTCGATTAACTCATCGCCTAACAGCATAGTCACCGTGTGAACCGGACGGATAAATTGCACGCTTTTGTCTGCCCAACGCATTGGTTTTGGAATTGGCAATTTCGCCAAGGCATTGGCCACGATGCTGTTAAGCAAGTTTTTGGTCGGTTGACCTTCAATTTTTGCACGGTGAACAAGCCATTCGCCTTTATCAGTCGCAATGCGTTCTGCCTGCTCAACAGTAATCCCACAACCACGCGCCCAACCTTCTGCTGCTTTAGTCGGTTTACCTTCTACATCAAAGGCTGCAGACACTGCAGGCCCGCGTTTTTCGATCTCTTTGCTTGGTTGCTGCGTCGCTAAGTTCAACACTTTCACCGCTAAACGACGCGGCGCTGCAAACCATTCGATTTTATCGAAGGTTAAACCTGCTTGATTTAATTCCGCTTCAACGTTATCCGCAAAAGAGGTCGCTAATGTTTTGAGAGCTTTTGGTGGCAGCTCTTCCGTGCCGATTTCTACTAGGAAGTTTTGGGTTGTCATTTTGTTTTCTCTGGTAAGGTGCACCTTGGCACCATTTTATTTTAATTTAATCTTTTTCAATAATAGCTTCACATTTCACTGGAAAATTAAGTGAATTTGCAATAAAACACGCGTGATGCGCATTTTCATGTAATGCCAATGCCTTAACAGCATCCGACTCACTTGAAATTCTTATACGAGGTTTTAATGTTGCTGAAATAAAACGTCCTGCTTGTTCAGAACTGCCTTCATCCATAATTGCTATTGCTTCATCACGGTATTCTTGCACAATAATGTTATTAACGGCACAAAAATGTAAATACCATAATTTATGACAGGCAGAAATGGAGGCTAATAACATATCTTCTGGGTTCCAACGTGTTTTATCACCACGAAAAGCAGGATCAGCAGAACCTAAAATATTAGGTTTATTCGGTGCCGAAGCAATAAAATCCCGCTCATACGCGGTATAAGAAGAAGTGCCTCTCCCTGAATTTCCAACCCATTCTACGGTAGTTTGATAAGTATGTTGCTTCATTATATTTTCTTCGTTGTCACTTCTGCCAAATCTCCCCTACCCCTCTTTGCTAAAGAGGGGATTGGATCTTTGCAGAGTTAAATATCTATGTTTTACTTTAACGTTTTTTGAAAGCAGATGATTTAATCTTTATTGAAATTAAAATGTAAATGAGCCAGTTACAATCAATTTACTAAAGAATACCCCTCTTTAGCAAAGAGGGGTTAGGGGAGATTTACTCGCTTCGCTCGCACTTCGTGCCGTTGCTAAAGCAACGTTCAAACGCAAGCGTTTGTGGCAGACGTTAATCCAACCTAATACCCAATAATCCCTCATATTCTAAAATATAAATAGCCCGCTACTGTCAATTTACTCAAGAAATCCCCCTCTTTAGCAAAGAGGGGTTAGGGGAGATTTGGCAGAAGTTAATCCAACCTCATACTCAACAATCCCTTATATTCTAAAATATAAATAGCCCACTACTGTCAATTTACTCAAGAAATCCCCCTCTTTAGCAAAGAGGGGTAGGGGAGATTTGGAAGAGCTACTTAACGCTCATACTCAATCCGCCCTTACATTCTCTAAAAACAAATAAATCTGCTCGACTACCGCTTCAATTTCACGCATGACTTCATCATTGCTAAATCGCATCACAGTGAAACCAAGTGAATTTAATTCTGCACTCGCAATGCATCTTTTTCCTGATAATCAGGTTCATAGTGCTGACTACCGTCCAATTCGATAATCAGCTTTGCTTTCGCACAATAAAAATCAACGATATAACTTAAAAGTGGCTTTTGTCGATTAAATCGAAAACCTAATAATTGATCTCGATTGATGCGTTGCCATAATTTTCTTTCCGCATCCGTTTGATCCACTCGCAATTTTTGCGAATTCTCTTTTAAGTATTTTTCATAGGGTTGCATGAAAGCTACTTCTTGCCATTCTCAATCCCTTCACTCAACACCTGTTGAAAACGCTCGTAATCACAAAAGCCATTTTCATCTTTTTCACAACCTTTGAGAGTTAAGGCTGTTTGGTTTGGTGGTGTTGCTAAGCTTAGTGGCGTGATGTTAATCAGCTGTTCAGTAGTTTGATACACATAATCCAACTTAAATTTGAGCTTGCCACTTGGTTTGTGCTTCCACACTTCAAATAGCAACTTGCCGCCAATTGGGATATTTTCTAATGAATCATCTAACTCATAAGGCTCAACACCTAGTGCCGCAAGCAGAGCGACAATATTGGAATCGTGTCCAACCAACAAGCTAATTTTGTTTTCACTATTTAGCTGTTGCTGAATAAATACTAACAACGGATATGAGGCATTTTGTGCCAACGCTTCGTTGTTTTTAAATAACGTGCGGTAATATTCGTTTTTAATTTCGTTAATTGCACGCCATTTTTCTTGGCTATCCACGCGGCCGTTGGCGATCTCTGCATCAGGTTTGCCCACATAATGGGCGAGCAACAATGCACTAACTATTTTCTTTCCTGTGCTGATAGCACCAGTAATTTTAACCGACTTGCCGTCTTTAATACTGTATTCACCGACTTTTCCACCTAAATCACATTCGCCTTTTTGTAAGCAGTTTGGTGAGTTTTTGTAATCGATGATTTCACTCAATAGCGCATAATTCGGCGCTAATTTTTGCTGTAAAGCGGTTAAATCAACGTTATTTTTTGCCGATTCAATCAAGGATTGACTTGGATTATGCGCTTGTGTATTAAAAATCGGATCTTTTTCTGAACCAATTTCACCGTGATGTTGCAGTTGAACATTACAGCCCGCAAATGCGCCAGCCACAATGGCTTGCCCTGTTGCAATAGTGCGTTGTACCCCATTGGCATAAGCGAAAATACCTTCACCCGATGCGCAACGCTCTGTTGTTAATAATCCTTTGTCTGCCAGCCATTGTCCTAAATATTGCCCGAAATAGGTTTCTAGCACGGTACCTTTCGCCGTGAGATAACCAGATGGCACATCCCATTTCGCCCAAGCATAGGGGGAATATTTTGCCATTTCTTGCGGATCTTTTTCCACCGGCGAGCGCAATCCATGACGGCTAAAAATCAAGACTTTCTCAAGTTCATACTCTGCACTCGGTGTATTTGGGCGATGTTCCTCGGCAAATACACCGCCCGCGAAGGCAGAACCCAGCAAAAGTGCGGTCAGAATTTGAGGTGTTTTTTTCATCTTTTTTACCTTTCTAAATAAGAATAGCTCGATAACAGCACAATGTATCATCTTTCGTGCTTGTTTCTGTCTGGTTCGATTGCTTTACCAACGATACCCGACTTTCAAACCAAACTGATGTTGTTTATCCAACTGTTTGCCGCGAGATTGGGCAGCATAACCGCCAACCTGCCAGCCGCCGAAACCGGCACTTAAACCGATTTCTTGCTGCCAATAACGGTCAAAACGTTGCATTAATGGTACCTGATTCACCTGTACCGCAAGCTTGGAATCGGAGGCATCCACATAATTGACGCTCACGGACGGACGAAGCATGACACCTGCCCATGGGCCAAAGGTGTAATCCACCGTAACACCGGCTTGGTAAACATTAAAATTCGCGGACGGCGTATGAATTCGAGATTGATCGTATTGATAATCATCACTTGAAATATGGTAACGATGTACGCTTGCATTCGGTTTGATCGCCAATTTACCTAACTTCAGTTGGTATCCTACCCCTGCACCCAATGCCACAATATGGCGTTGGATATCCGCATTTTGCAATTCACCGCGAATTTCACCCGCACTTGAACCATAGCTCATATCGGCAAAGACATTCAAGCCATTAGCAAAATCATATTTACCGAAAGCCGATAACATGGTCAGACGATTTTTACTGCCGATATTGTCATCAAAGGTATTGTTTGCTCTGGCATGAGAGAACAACAGACCAAGACGATAATTATCGTCAATGTGTTGTGCGCCCAGTTGGGTTAAATGCGTTTCTTGTTTGTAAGCACGGAATTCATTCGCATCATAACGACGGGAAGAATGCATTGTATTTACCCAAACATGAGATAAATTCTCTCCGACAAGCTGTTTATTTAATTCGTCGAGAACGAGCAGCACATTATTCGCACTTGCTGACAACTCGGATAATGCACTATTTGAATAACGGCTAATCAGATCTTTTTGTTGCGTTTTCACATCCGCTTTACGGTTTGCCTCAGCTAAACGTGCCGCTTCATCTGCTTTACGTTTTTCTTCCGCTAAGCGAGCCGTCTCTTCGGCTTTGCGTTTTTCTTCCGCTAAACGTGCCGCTTCATCTGCTTTACGTTTTTCTTCGGCTAAACGTGCCGCTTCATCTGCTTTACGTTTTTCTTCCGCTAAGCGAGCCGTCTCTTCGGCTTTGCGTTTTTCTTCCGCTAAACGTGCCGCTTCTTCCGCTTTGCGATTTTCTTCCGCTAAACGTGCTGCTTCTTCCGCTTTACGATTTTCTTCCGCTAAACGCGCGGCTTCTTCGGCTTTGCGATTTTCTTCCGCTAAGCGCGCGGCTTCTTCCGCTTTACGATTTTCTTCGGCTAAACGTGCTGCTTCTTCCGCTTTACGATTTGCTTCGGCTAAACGCGTGGCTTCTCCCGCTTTACGATTTGCTTCGGCTAAACGCGCGGCTTCTTCCGCTAGGCGTGCCACTTCGTCCGCTTTACGTTTCTCTTCCGCTAGACGAGCGGCTTCATCGGCTTTACGTTTTTCCTCGGCTAAACGCGCGGCTTCATCGGCTTTACGTTTCTCTTCCGCTAGACGAGCGGCTTCATCGGCTTTACGTTTTTCTTCGGCTAAGCGAGCTGCTTCATCGGCTTTACGCTTTTCTTCCGCTAAGCGTGCGGCTTCGTCCGTTTTACGTTTCTCTTCCGCTAAGCGTGCCGCTTCGTCCGCTTTGCGTTTTTCCTCCGCTAAACGTGCGGCCTCTTCCGTTTTACGTTTCTCTTCCGCTAAGCGTGCGGCTTCTTCCGCTTTGCGTTTTTCTTCCTCTAGGCGATCAGCTTCTTCAGCTTTACGTTTTTCTTCCGCTAGGCGAGCGGCTTCTTCGGCTTTACGTTTTTCTTCCTCTAGGCGAGCAGCTTCTTCAGCTTTACGTTTTTCTTCCGCTAAACGAGCGGCTTCTTCAGCTTTGCGTTTTTCTTCAGCAATGCGTTCTTGATCAGCGAGCTCTTTTTCTTTTTTAGGGTTGTAGAGTCGATAATCAAAATCGTCATTTCTGAGTTCATAGCGGTATGCCCCGGCATCCACACTGCCATTGGCTAAAGAAACATTGACATCGTCAGATTGCGCAGGATTATTTAATTCCAACAAGCTAAGCTGTGCCAAGTTTTGTGGTTCTGCACCGGTGTTACGCACATTTAATACGAAATTCCCTGCCGCTTTTCCTCGTACAATGACATGGTCGCCTTTATTTTCCTGCAAATAAGTGCGGTAATTAATGGTGCCATTTCCGTCAAGATCTCCCAACACTTCTAACGTGTTAAACGTTTGATTATCCTTTTGTGTCGTAAAATCCGGATTTAACGTAATTTGGCTATTATCAAGGCTTAAATTACCTACCCTTGTGCTCTCCGGCAACGTCCAGTGCGCATTGTCTGACAACGACACCGATGTGTGTTTGCTTCCTCGAATTTGGTGAGTGAAGCGGGTGTTCACAAGGTTGAGGGTGGTAATATCCGAAAGCCATACATCCCCTGCCAACGTGGCGTTGTCCACCGTTGCTACCGCGCGATCATTAACATGAAGCATACCGGTTTGGGTGGCATTATGGGTTAAATGATATCGGCTGAATCCACTTAGCATGACGCTACCAACCACATCAGCCAGCCCTTGAACAAGTAAAGTCGCACTATCAGACGTACTGAGCGATCCCTTAATTTTCGTCCGTTCAATGCTACGAAAAGCTTTATCCGACAAGGTTTGATTATCGCATTTTGTGAGCCCCGTCCAGTCAGAGCGCGCGCAAATGAAATTTGCCTGTTTGTCGGTCACGCCGAATGTCGCCTTGGCATCTTTGCTTAATTGCCAATTACCACTTATCTCAGAAACATTCCGAGAAACGACCGCACTTCCGCCGTTAATGATGAAATTATCGGCTTTGAATGTGCGACTTAACCAATCATCATCTTGCACCACCTCACCTTGTGTTCGTCCAATGAGCGCCGGTTTGTTCAAGTGATTATAGGCATGAGGTGTTGGGCGTCCGCTAAAGACTAACGTGCCGTTTTCCTGCGTAATATCGCCATTTAAGTTGGTTCCGCCTGACAATAAAAAGACGCTGTCTGCGTGTGTAGGTTGATAGTTGAGATTTAATCGACCGTTATGAAGTGCCGCATTGGTTTCACCAAACCAGCCGTTAAACGCTGTCGCTTTGGATTCGTTAATGTCTTTTTCATTATCAATTTTCGCATTGCCTAAAATCGTGACGTTGGCTTCTTTATCTTTGTTGTGGTTAACAATTTGAGCGCCTTCATCGGTATTTTGAATGCGGTTGAAGGTAAGTGCATTGCCGTTAAGATCTAAACGACCGCCACGAAAGCCAAAATAAATATTGTTTGGATTAACTTGGTCGTCACTTTCTAATTTCACCGTTGGGCGACCGCTCACAATGCCTAATTGATTAAAGGCTTGTTTTTTGTTTTGCTCGTCTGCTTGTTGATTCAAGACAACAAGGCCATCTCCCACGCTAATATCGCCAAGGTTTTCACCTTTGCCATTGACCAATAACGTGCCTTGTCCAATTTTAGATAAGCGATCGCCTGCCGGATTTTTAATCTTCCATGTGACGGTACTGCCTTCGCTCACTGAAACACCGGCACCTTTCCAGGTTTCGTCAGTAGTAGGTTGCACCACAAAATCCCCTTCGAAAGTTAACCCACCGGCGCCTTGGTCGATATTATTTTTCAGGGTTACTGTGCCATTTTCCAGATTTCCAAAGTAAATGTTCTTACCGTGATGCTGTGCCGGCATATAAGGGTTTGGTCCACCATATCCAAAGGCTTCATCACTCCCCGAAGACGCTAGGCTGTAATTGGCAAGCGGAGTGTCTATGCCACCACTACCGCCTTTAGTTAATTTCCCTTTGCCGTTGTCATCCGCTGTCCAGTCATAAGAGGCTACGGTTGGTTCAAATACGGTGACCAAATCTCTTGCAATGATTTCATCCAAATAATTCTTACGTGCAATTTGGTAGGTGTTCTCTTTGCCTTCATAAGGGTGTCCGCTACGCAATACGCCGTTTAACAGCCATTTTCCTGCGGTTTTATCGTAAATAAACATCGGGGAACCACTGTCACCGCCAGAACCTGAAATGGGTAACGGACCATATTGATTCGGATAACGCACATCACCGCTTAAACTGACCTCACCATTGTTCGCCCAGCCTTGCATAAACGTATTACCTGCGGTTCTGTAGTGGTATGCGCCTGAAACCTCTGTATCCTTGTCCTGAGCATCACGCACAACTTGCCGACCGCTACCAATTCGTACCCGCATTGGATACTTTTCTAAATCGCCATAGGTGCTGCCCTGCATCTTTGACACCATTTCTATCGGCGCAGCTTCTGTGACGAATTTGGTTAAACGAGGGTTATGATAGTCCGTCATGTAAGGGTGAGTGGAGTCGTTTTTATAATTATTTCGTTTAACGATGTTATAACCGAATCGGTGCTGATCGGGGTTACTGCCCTCCATGCCAAAGTCAACACCACTATAACCCACATTATGTGCCACGCTAACGATATATTGATCGCCCACCAGTGCTGCCACACCATTACGGCTAACCACCGAAAAATCTATCATCGGCGCGTTTTGCATCATGGTTCCGATAGATTCGCCTTTTTTATTCACCACCTCTATATTTTGCGCACTGGGCGTAAACTTACCTTTATTCTCGGCAAAATCACGAAAATATTGATAATCCACGCCGGAATAAACTTGTCCGGCGAAGGCCACTGAGCTTAGGTTCAATGCGACAAACGCAGCGATGAATTTGGGTTTGAAAGTTGTCTTTTGCATAAAATGGGCTCAAATAAAATGAGGGTTAAAATTAACTGATGATGGGGAACATCAAAGCATCATCGCCGATTAGAAAATGTTTCGCTTATACAACAAGCCGTGAATGACGAATCATCCAGCAGTTCTAGCCTGAAATCGACCGCACTTAGGCATCATTTTAAATCAGGCAAAAATCGCTTTTAATTGGGTTTCATCCAAAATCACTCGGCCGTCCGCCAACAACAACGCCGGCAAGCCTGCATA
>NZ_CALIWN010000030.1:0-4247 GCF_938046485.1 uncultured Aggregatibacter sp.
TAGTAAAGACCCAACACCACGTCTTGTGATGGAACGATAATCGGATCACCGTTTGCCGGAGAAAGAATGTTGTTGGTGGACATCATTAACGCACGCGCTTCTAACTGCGCTTCCAACGTTAACGGTACGTGTACCGCCATTTGGTCACCGTCGAAGTCCGCGTTGAACGCCGCACAAACAAGTGGGTGTAATTGAATCGCTTTACCTTCAATTAAGATCGGTTCAAACGCTTGAATACCCAAACGGTGCAATGTTGGCGCACGGTTCAACAGAATCGGATGTTCGCGAATGACTTCAGCCAAGATATCCCAAACAATCGCATCTTCACGCTCCACCATTTTCTTCGCAGCTTTAATCGTGGTTGCATAACCACGGCTTTCTAATTTTGCATAGATAAACGGACGGAATAATTCCAACGCCATTTTCTTCGGTAAACCGCATTGATGTAAGTGCAAGTATGGACCTACGGTGATTACGGAACGACCGGAGTAGTCAACACGTTTACCCAACAAGTTTTGACGGAAACGACCTTGTTTACCTTTAATCATATCTGCTAATGATTTTAACGGACGACGGTTAGAACCGGTAATAGCACGACCGCGGCGACCGTTATCTAACAACGCATCAACAGATTCTTGTAACATCCGTTTTTCGTTACGCACGATAATATCCGGTGCGATTAAATCCAATAAACGTTTTAAACGGTTGTTACGGTTGATGACACGACGATATAAATCATTCAAGTCAGAAGTCGCAAAACGACCGCCATCTAACGGCACTAACGGACGTAAATCCGGTGGAAGCACCGGTAATACGGTCATCACCATCCATTCCGGTTTATTGCCGGATTGTAAGAAGGCTTCCAATAATTTTAAGCGTTTAGTGATTTTCTTACGTTTGGTTTCGGAATTGGTTTCTTGTAATTCTTCACGTAAATTTTCGCATTCCGCTTCCAAATCGATACCGCGCAATAAGGCTTGAATGGCTTCCGCACCCATTTTGGCATCGAACTCATCTTGCCAACGGTCTTCCGCGTCAAGATATTGTTCTTCGGTTAACAACTGACCGCGCTCAAGATCGGTCATACCCGGTTCGATCACAATGTAAGATTCAAAATAAAGCACGCGTTCAATATCACGCAACGGCATATCTAACAATAAACCGATACGGGACGGCAGGGATTTTAAGAACCAAATGTGTGCTACAGGTGAGGCTAATTCAATGTGCCCCATACGTTCACGACGAACTTTAGTTTGAGTGACTTCTACGCCACATTTTTCACAAATCACACCGCGGTGTTTTAAGCGTTTGTACTTACCGCACAAACATTCGTAATCTTTTACCGGTCCGAAGATACGGGCACAGAAAAGACCGTCACGCTCCGGTTTAAAGGTACGATAGTTGATTGTTTCAGGTTTTTTAACTTCACCGTATGACCAAGAACGGATCATGTCAGGTGAGGCTAAACCGATTTTAATCACATCAAAATCTTCAGCGGTTTTTGATTGTGCTTTTAAAAACTTAACTAAGTCTTTCACAGATTTGCTCCTGTCGGAGTTAAACTTATTCAAGTGCGGTCGTTTTTCAAAACGTTTTTAAAATCGACCGCACTTGGGCTCAATAGGGGTCAATACCCTGACTTATTCTTCGTCCAAGTCGATGTTGATACCAAGTGAACGGATTTCTTTCATAATTACGTTGAAAGATTCCGGTGTGCCCGGATCCATTTGTTGGTTGCCGCTGACGATGTTTTTATACATCTTCGTACGACCGTTCACGTCATCGGATTTCACAGTTAACATTTCTTGTAAGGTATAAGCCGCACCATAAGCTTCAAGTGCCCATACCTCCATCTCACCGAAACGTTGACCACCGAATTGCGCCTTACCACCCAACGGTTGTTGAGTAACAAGACTATAAGAACCGGTTGAACGCGCGTGCATTTTATCATCAACCAAGTGGTTCAATTTGAGCATATACATGTAACCTACTGTTACCGGACGCTCGAATTTCTCACCTGTACGACCATCATAAAGGGTAATTTGACCGGAAGTCGGTAAACCACCAAGCTCTAATAAGCCTTTAATTTCTTTTTCATGGGCACCGTCAAATACCGGTGTCGCAATCGGCAAACCTTTACGCAAGTTTTGTGCTAAACGCATCACTTCTTCGTCAGTAAAGGTGCTGAGATCCACTTTTTGTGAACCGCCACCAAGGTCATAGGCTTTCTGCATGTATTCACGCAATTTCGCGATAGATTGTTGTTGTTTAATCATCGCGTTAATTTGATCACCGATACCTTTTGCCGCCAAACCTAAGTGAGTTTCTAAGATTTGACCGATATTCATACGGGACGGAACGCCCAACGGGTTCAATACGATTTCAACAGGTTGGCCGTTTTCATCGTATGGCATGTCTTCCACAGGGTTAATTTTTGAGATAACCCCTTTGTTACCGTGACGACCCGCCATTTTATCACCCGGTTGAATTTGACGTTTCACCGCCAAGTACACTTTAACGACTTTCAACACGCCCGGTGCCAAATCGTCGCCTTGGATAATCTTGTTGCGTTGAACTTCTAATTTACGTTCAAATTCTTTGCGTAATTCTTCGTGTTGCTCCGCTAACTGCTCTAATTGGTGTTGTTTTTCCTCATTATCTAAGGTTTGTTCCAACCATTTAGTGCGGTCTAATTTATCTAAGGATTTCGCATCGAAACCACCGGATAACAATAGGTTGCGGACACGCATAAACAAGCCGGCTTCCAAGATCTCAAACTCTTCGCTCAAGTCTTTTTTCGCTTGTTTTAATTGCATTTCTTCGATTTCTAACGCACGTTTGTCTTTTTCTACACCATCACGGGTAAACACTTGTACGTCAATAACGGTACCGGAAACGCTGTTTGGTACGCGTAAAGAAGAGTCTTTCACATCAGACGCTTTTTCACCGAAGATCGCACGTAATAATTTTTCTTCCGGGGTTAATTGGGTTTCACCTTTTGGTGTCACTTTACCCACCAGAATATCGCCGCCCTTCACTTCTGCACCGATATACACGATACCGGATTCATCCAATTTGCTTAATGCAGCTTCACCAACGTTAGGAATATCTGCAGTAATTTCTTCTGCACCTAATTTGGTATCTCGTGCCACGCAAGAAAGCTCTTGAATGTGAATGGTGGTGAAACGATCTTGTTGTACCACACGTTCGGAAACTAACATAGAGTCTTCGAAGTTGTAACCGTTCCATGGCATGAACGCTACGCGAATATTTTGACCAAGCGCCAATTCACCTAAGTCTGTAGATGGCCCGTCTGCCAAGATTTCACCACGCTCAACTGGCTCACCTAATTCCACACAAGGAATTTGATTGATACAGGTATTTTGGTTAGAACGGGTATATTTGATTAAGTTATAAATATCAATACCGGCTTCGCCCGCAACGGTTTCGTCTTCATTGACTTTCACCACAATACGGGAAGCGTCCACGTATTGAATCGTACCACCGCGTTTTGCAACAACCGCAACACCGGAGTCAAGCGCTACTGCTTTCTCAATACCGGTACCAACTAACGGTTTGTCTGCACGCAAGGTTGGCACTGCTTGACGTTGCATGTTCGCACCCATTAAGGCACGGTTCGCATCGTCATGCTCTAAGAATGGAATCAAAGCTGCCGCCACAGAAACCACTTGTTGGGTAGAAACGTCCATATAGTGAATTTCTTCAGGTTTATAAAGACCTGATTCACCATGTTCACCACGACAGGTAACAAACGCATCGGTAAAGCGGAACTCGTCATCAAGATTTGAGTTCGCCTGTGCGATAACGTATTTACCTTCTTCAATCGCAGAAAGGTATTCGATTTCTTCAGTCACTTGGCCATTGACGACTTTACGATATGGTGTTTCTAAGAAACCGTAGTCGTTGGTACGTGCATAAACGGAAAGCGAGTTAATCAAACCGATGTTCGGACCTTCAGGGGTTTCAATCGGACACACGCGACCATAGTGAGTCGCATGGACGTCACGCACTTCAAAGCCGGCACGCTCACGGGTTAAACCGCCCGGGCCCAATGCAGAAATACGACGTTTATGTGTGACTTCTGATAACGGGTTGTTTTGGTCCATAAATTGGGATAATTGAGATGAACCAAAGAATTCTTTCACTGCAGCAGAAATCGGTTTCGCATTAATTAAATCTTGTGGTGTAACCGCTTCCAGGTCACCTAAAGACAAGCGCTCTTTCAC